>NZ_LBMZ01000092.1:0-39717 GCF_001005525.1 Acinetobacter sp. AG1
AAACAGGATTCGGGTTATTTATAATTAAAAAGCCCTAGTAAAAGGGCTTTTGTTTAAAATGATTATTGTGGTCGTGCTACATCACCATTTAATACTTCTGGTAAATCCAAAACCTTTACATCAAGTTCTTCTAAAGCAACTGGTTTTGCAATTACAAGTGCGATATAGCCATCTTCAAATGCAGCACTATTCACAACCTCAACATCTTTACTTAGCTGGCTAGCAGGAGAAGGAACAGTATCTTTGGCTTGGATTAAATGTAACCAATGTTTTGGTTTTGCTTTAAACCATAGACGTGCCACAATTTCCTGACCTAGATAACAACCTTTATCAAAATGTACACCATCACGTTGATGTAAACGTAGTTCTTGTGGTTGAAACAGGTGTTCTGTACTTTGACTAATCCATGCTTGACCTGACTGAATCGCTTGAATTTGCCAAGCATCGATGTCTGTCTCTACAGAAGAAAATTCAGTTTGAATGCCATTTAATGAAGGAAAAACAGATCCTATTTCTTCTAATTTCATTTTTGAAAAAGCACCAAACTTTTTAATGTGTTTGGAAAATTCTTCGGCTTGATCTTGGGTGGTTACAAGTTCAAAACTTTCTGGATTTAACCTTTTAATCCATAGCCCAAAATGAATACGTCCTTTTAAGTCACAAATAGCGGTATAGCGATTTTCATTTTCAGGCAGACGTTCTACATGAACAGTCACTTGACCCTGTAGAAATTTTTGCGCATCTACACCATTTAAGCTAAAAGCAGTAAAAGCAAGCTGACTCATAGATTAATCCTAAAGCTGCGTTCTTATCACTAAATATGGAGTGCTATTTTGCGCCATTTTTTACAAAAAAGCAGCTTTAGATTCTAGATATTCGGGTTCAATTGAGCGATTGAAGGAATAGTATTTCATGACTAAATCGCTATGATAGAGGCACGAATTAAAAATAACTTAGTCGGAGAATAATAATGAGTGGAACAGTACAACTACATCGTGTGTTTAATGCACCGTCAGCTCGTGTTTTTAAAGCCTTTCTCGATCCAGATGCCTTAGTAAAGTGGATGCCACCTCATGGATTTACCGCCAAAATTCATCACTTAGACCCGCAAGAGGGTGGAACATACAAAATGTCATTTACTAACTTTTCAACTGGACAAATTCATTCATTTGGAGGGACGTACATTGAGCTTATCCCGAATGAATTATTACGCTATACCGATAAGTTCGATGATCCTAATTTACTAGGTGAAATTCAGGTCACAATAAAATTAAAATCGGTTTCAGTAGGAACCGAAGTGCATATTACTCAAGAGGGAATACCTGATGTTATTCCTGTTGAAGCGTGTTATTTAGGTTGGCAGGAATCTCTGTATTTATTGGGATTGCTGATTCAAGCTGAAATTCCAAATGAATAACAACTTTTTAGATTAATTCAAACTAGCTAAATTTTTAATATTTAATCATATTGGGGAATATTATGTCTGAAGAAATTCTTGAACATAGAGAAAAATTAGCTCGTGTTGCCATGCATGAAGCTTTAGAAAATCAACAAGCAGAAGATAGTGTTGAATTATTTATTCAACATCATCTTGAAGAAGTTGAACCTGAATATTGGGAAAAATATTTTGACACATCAAAACCTAATTTATTACAAATTTTAGAGTTGCTAGTATTAGATTCACGTTGGGATGAGGGTGATCTGGAAAGTTATGAAATTTTAGATTTCACCTTACCAGATGAGATCACAAATTACGTTATCTGCGTTAGTTTTGATTCAAAAGGGCAGGTTGTTAATATTTCAATGGAAAGCTGAAAAATTTGTGAGATGTGGGGTAGGCTGATGTGAAAATTGAGATTAAACGTATTTATGATCCTGTAGAAGCGACTGATGGACAGCGTATATTAGTAGATCGGTTATGGCCAAGGGGAATATCGAAACAGCAAGCACATTTAGATTTATGGCTTAAAGATATTGCCCCCTCAGCTGAATTGAGAAAAGCATTTTGTCATAAGGTTGAACATTGGCTGAGTTTTCAGGAAGGGTATTATAAAGAGCTTAAAGAAAACCCTTATGTAAATCAGCTTAGAGACATGGCACAGCAACAGCAAGTAACGCTCATTTACGCAGCTAAAGATCCTAAGCTTAATCATGCCCTAGTACTTAAAAATTATTTAATTGGACAAGCGATTCAAGCTTAAATTTTGAAAAAATGCGTCTATCGATCATAATAGTGGTTTTGAGATATTTTTATGTCTTTTCCACACTGCCCAAAATGCCAATCAGAATATACTTACCAAGATGGCGACTTATTGATCTGCCCTGAATGTTCACATGAATGGAAAGAAGGGGAGGCATCTGCTTCAGAACAACAAGAGATTATTAAAGATGCCAACGGTAATATTTTAGTTGATGGTGATAGCGTCACTGTCATAAAGGATTTAAAAATCAAAGGTTCATCATCTGTAGTTAAAGTCGGGACGAAAGTGAAAAGTATTCGTTTATTACTCGATGCGAATGATGGACATAATATTGATTGTAAAATCGATGGGATCGGTGCAATGAAATTGAAATCTGAATTTGTGAAAAAGATTTAATTCAACTAATTTAAGGGGGTATGTCAGTGCCCCTTTGCTACTAAAAAACTTACCAAAAGTGAACAATAAATCATTTTCTATTAGTATGAAAAATAATCTATAAATAAAGCTATAACAATCAAAACAACTCAAATAAAAGAGGTATTTATGGCAGGATGGTTTGAAGTGAATCAAGCAAGTGATGGTCAATATCGTTTCATACTTAAGGCTGGGAATGGTGAAGCTATTTTGAATAGTGAACTTTACAAAACTAAAGCATCTGCTTTAAATGGGATTGCATCCGTTCAAAAAAATAGTTCAGATGAAGCACGCTATGAAAGACTAACTTCAAAAAATGATAAAGCTTATTTTAATTTAAAGGCTGCAAATCATCAGGTGATTGGTACAAGTCAGCTTTATGCAACTGAGCAATCTCGTGATAAAGGGATAGAATCTGTTAAAAATAACGGCTCTTCAGAAACAATCAAAGATCTGACAGTTTAAGTTTTCAATAAAAAAGCCGTTCATTATTAAACGGCTTTTTTATTACTAGGATAAAGATTAGCCTACAAGTTTAGCTAAGAGTTCATCTTTACCTAAATTGCTTGCTTCAAGATCGCGACGACCTTTGTACTCAAAAGTGCCTGCATCAAGACCTTTTTCACCGATGACAATACGATGAGGAATACCCATTAATTCAAGATCAGAGAATTTTACTCCCGGGCGTTCATTACGATCATCAAGCAATACATCATAGCCTTGAGCCTGTAATTCAGCATAAAGCGCTTCAGCTGCTTCAAGGGTGCGAGGTGATTTATGTGCATTCATTGGCACAATCGCAATGTCGAATGGAGCAATAGCTTGAGGCCAAATAATTCCTTTGTCATCAAAATTTTGTTCAATTGCCGCTGCAACTACACGTGTTACACCAATTCCATAACATCCCATTGTAACAGTGAATGGTTTGCCATCTTCACCGAGTACTTTACACCCTAAAGCTTCTGAGTATTTTGTACCGAGTTGGAAGATATGACCGACTTCAATACCACGTTTGATTTGAAGTGTACCTTTACCGTCTGGAGAAGGGTCGCCTTCAACAACATTACGTAAATCATAAACTTCGGTGAATTTTGCATCACGCTCCCAGTTCACACCTGTCGCATGTTTATCGACTTCATTTGCACCCGCAACAAAGTCAGATAATACGGATGCAGCACGATCCACAATCACGGTTAAGCCTTTTTCAACTAAACCTTGTGGACCGCAGAAACCTGCTGTTAAACCATGTTGTTCTAATTGTGCTTCAGTTGCAAATGCCAAAGGTGCAGCAATTAAAGGATGCTTTTCAGCTTTAATATCATTTAATTCGTGATCGCCACGTAAGAATAGAGCAACAACTGGTGTATTGCTATTTTCATCTGTTTGACCTTGTACAAGTAAAGCTTTTACAGATTGTTTTGCATCACTGTTTAAAAATTGGCAAACATCGGCAATTGTTTTCTGATTTGGTGTATCGACTAAGGTCATTGTTTGAGCTGGCGCAGCACGCTCACCGACTAACAATGCTTCTGCCATTTCAACGTTAGCGGCATAATCAGATTCAGTTGAAAATGCGATATCATCTTCGCCACTTGCAGCAAGTACATGAAACTCGTGTGAAGCAGAACCACCAATAGAACCTGTGTCTGCCTGTACTGGACGAAAATCTAGCCCAAGGCGTGTAAAAATACGGCTATAGGTGTCATACATGACATCATAGGTTTCTTGTAGCGATGCTTGAGTTGCATGGAAAGAATAAGCATCTTTCATAATAAATTCACGAGATCGCATCACACCGAAACGTGGACGAATTTCATCACGGAATTTAGTCTGGATTTGATAGAAATTTACCGGTAATTGCTTATAACTTTTCAGCTCATTACGTGCCAAATCTGTAATGACTTCTTCATGAGTAGGACCAAGCACGAATGGATTATCATGACGATCTTTGAAACGAAGTAATTCTGGACCGTACTGTTCAAAACGACCAGATTCTTCCCAAAGCGCAGCAGGTTGAGTGACAGGCATAAATACTTCTAATGCGCCTGAACGGTTCATTTCTTCGCGAACAATCGCATCTACTTTCTTTAAAACACGTGTTCCCATGGGCAACCAAGAGTATAAACCAGAAGCTAATTTACGAATCATCCCCGCACGTAACATGAGCTGGTGCGAAATGACTTCAGCATCATTTGGGGTTTCTCTTAACGTTGCAAATAAAAAGCGGCTTGCGCGCATGGAAACTATCCTAAAGTTAAGTGTTATTTAGAAATACTCAAACGAGCAAAATCATATACTCAGTTTTAAGCAATCGGCATTATGACATGAATCATTGAATTTCGTGTAATCTAAAGCAAGCTGAATGAATTAAAACTATGAAAAGTTAGATTTAATATTTTTGAGAGATCATGCAAGAAAAATTTTAAGTCTATTGTGCTTCTTGTTCAAGATTTTTTAAACGGTTAATAATATCAGCATAATCTGTTTCAGTTTTATGATATGCATTGCGTAAACTTTCCACTGTTCTTTTTACATTTTCAATATTCTTGGCATTATTGTCTAAATTGTTTTTGAGTTGAGCGGGGAGCGTTTCTCCCTTACGATGATATTCCATCTCTTGTCGCTTAAATCCAATTTTGTCTTGTTGTAGCTGTTGTAATTGTTCTTGTTGATAATTAAGTTGCTTTTTCAAATTAGCCAAAATTTGATCTCTTTTGGTTGCCGCTATTTTTGTATTTCCATAAGCACGTTTTAATTTCATATCTTGTTCGCGCTGACGTGCCATAGATTCGCGACGAGAAGATTGTTGTACATCTACTGTTGCGTTATAAGCACGGTTGCGTTTGATCACTTGCATATTACGATCAAGTGCCTCATAACCATAACGAATATGTTCGGGTGTAACTGATGTACTCACATTGGCTACACCATTTTTATCATAATAACGATACCATACAGCTCTGGGCTGTTCTGTAGCTGCAAAACATGAACTGCAAAAAATCAATAAAAAAAACGCGCAAATGTAATTACGAGCAATCGTTGTAAAGTGGCTAATGCCGAAACCGCACTTTAACGAACCAGTCATTACATTCCCCGGAAAAAGTTAACTAAATCACTTATTTTTAAATAATAATCAGTTGTATATTAGTAGCTATTTAGATAATTAAAAATAGTTAGTATACAAAAAATTTAGGAATTTGACGAAAAGTGTGAGCAATTTGTTATTGTTATTGAAAACTGATAGGTTGGTTCAAAAAACTTCATTGATAATGCAAGTAAAGATATGTTAAAAATATCAACTGATCTGTATAAAACAAATTAAACCAACCATAATTTGTATTGAGTGAATGGGGCAGGACAATTAAATGGAAGATAAATTTCAAAATTTGAAGGTAATGGTGATTGACGATTCAAAAACGATTCGTCGTACAGCTGAAACGCTTTTACAACGAGAAGGTTGTGAGGTGATCACCGCTGTTGATGGTTTTGAAGCATTATCAAAAATTGCAGAAGCAAATCCTGATATCGTGTTCGTCGATATCATGATGCCTCGTTTAGATGGTTATCAAACCTGTGCACTGATTAAAAATTCTTTAAATTATCAAAATATCCCAGTGATTATGTTGTCAAGCAAAGACGGTTTGTTTGATCAGGCTAAAGGGCGCGTTGTGGGTTCGGATGAATATTTAACTAAGCCATTTAGTAAAGATGAGCTGTTAAATGCGATTCGTAATCACGTTAGCGCATAAAATTTAAATTGAGGAAAAAATGGCTCGTATACTTATTGTAGATGATTCACCTACTGAAACATTTCGCTTTAGAGAAATTTTGACTAAGCACGGTTATGAAGTTTTAGAAGCAACGAATGGCGCTGATGGTGTCACGATGGCGCAAGCAGAACTACCAGATCTCGTATTAATGGATGTGGTAATGCCAGGAATGAATGGTTTCCAAGCGACACGCCAAATTAGCAAAGGTAAAGACACGCAGCATATTCCTGTTGTGATCGTAAGTACCAAAGATCAGGCAACAGATCGTGTTTGGGGTAAGCGTCAAGGTGCTTGTGATTATTTGACCAAGCCGATTGATGAGCAACAGCTAATTGATGTGATTAAACAATTATTAAGTTAATTCGTACGAGCCTTTTCATTACTCAATACGGGATAGGGTATGGCAGCAAATGGATTTATCGAATTGCTTCGCTTATCCAAGCGAGGCAACAAACAATATGCTTCAACTCAAAATGAAGTCAGCCGTTGGTCTGGTATCGCATTTGAGATGTTAGGGCAATATTTCGTTGCACCATTAGGGGAGATTTCGGAGGTGATTTATCCTCCAAAATATACCCCTGTTCCTAATACTCAGGCATGGGTACGTGGTTTGGCAAATATTCGTGGTCGATTGCTTTCAGTTTCTGATTTAACACATTTTATTTCAGGACAACGGAGTCAGTTTTCACCAACACAAAAAGTAATATGCATTAGCCATCAGGACCATTATGTGGGCTTGGTTGTCGACCAAGTTCTTGGAATTCAGCACTTTAATAAAAAGAGTTTTTTTTCACAAAGTGCTGATCTAGATAATAAATTAAAAGATTATTGTCAGGGATACTTCCATCAACATAATCAGCAATGGCATGTGTTTTTACTGAGTCGGTTGTTGCAAAATCCTCAATATATGAATGCATCAATAAAATTTATAAACTAATTTGATACGCTACGGAAAATAAACGCGTATTCAGGGGAGAAGCTGACATGGGCTTTAAACTTAAAAAGAAAAATGGTAGTAGTACTGATAGTGCTGGTCTTAAGAAAGGCGGCGCATTTTTAGAAAATGCTCGTACGCAAATTGATCAGTTTTCTCGTTTGTTCGGTGAAACTGAAAAGTCGAAACCTATTCTATACCGTGCGATTGGTGCTTTAGCTCTTGCAGTTATCCTCTTAATTTATTTATTCGTGAGTGTACCTCGTTATAACCAGTTAACTCGTAGTTTAGGTGAGTTACGCTTGTTATCTCAGATGATTTCTCGTCAGGCAACCGAGGCAACAGCATCTGGTACACCTGAAGCAATGAAAAGTTTAGTAGAATCAGAGAAGCGTTTCGCTGAAAACTTAGAAACTGTTGAAAGTGTTTATGGTACAGGCTCGAAAGAATATAAAAAAGCTAATGAACTTTGGACGAGTGTTTCTAAGAACATTGAGTTAATTGCTTCGCAACAAAAAGTCATTAATCAATTATACGATACGAACATCTCGATCAGTGAAACGATTCCTGAAATTCAGGCTGAATATAACTTGATGGTTGATCAGATGGTTCGTGAGAACATGCCAAGTAGTCAGGTAATTATCACGAAAAACCAGGTGTTTATTGCTGAACGTATTTTACGTTCGATTAACTCTGTTTTAGTTGGTACAGATAACTCAAACGTTTCGGCAAACGACTTTGGAGCGGATATTGATACCTTTGGTGTTTATTTAAATGCACAATTAAATGGTAGTACAGAACTTGGTGTAGATCGTATTGCGTCTCCTGATTTACGTGAGTCTGTAGATAGTATTAAATCTGATTATGATGCAGTATTGAAATCAGCGGCAGCAACAGTATTACAAAACGCAAACCAAATTGTTCGTGTACGCCAAGCATCTTCGCAAATCTTTTCTCAATCTGATGCCTTATTAACGTCATTAAACGATTTATCTAACAAAGCAGAGGGTGGCTGGGGTAACGTTATTGCGGGTGTTGTATTAATTGGTGCGTTAGGTCTATTAATTTTCTCTGCACTACAATTACTTGCTTTACGTAGTAATACAGATAAAGAGCGTGTAACTCGTCTACAAGATGAATATGACCGTAACCAAAATGCAATTTTACGTTTACTAGATGAAATTGCTGACTTAGCAGATGGTGATTTACGTTCATATGCAACAGTATCAGAAGATTTTACTGGTGCGATTGCCGACTCGATTAACTTCGCAATCGATCAATTACGTGACCTTGTATCTCGAATCACTGAAACATCTCAAGAAGTTGCTCGTTATACTCAAGATACTCAAGATATTACCAACCAGTTAGCAGAAGCTTCTGAACATCAGGCGCAAGAAATTGCGGGTGCATCAGCAGCGATGAACGAAATGGCATTGTCGATTGACCAAGTATCTTCGAATGCATCTGAGTCTGCTGAAGTAGCACAACGATCTGTACAAATTGCATCGAATGGAGCAGAAGTTGTAAACCGCTCTATCGAAGGTATGGATCACATTCGTGAACAAATTCAAGAAACTTCAAAGCGAATTAAGCGTTTGGGTGAATCATCTCAAGAGATTGGTAACATCGTATCCTTAATTAACGATATTGCCGACCAAACCAACATCTTGGCATTAAACGCAGCGATTCAAGCATCTATGGCTGGTGAAGCAGGTCGTGGTTTCGCAGTCGTAGCCGACGAAGTACAACGTCTTGCAGAACGTTCTGCATCCGCAACTAAACAGATTGAAAGCTTAGTAAAAACCATTCAAACAGATACGAACGAAGCCGTTATTTCAATGGAACAAACGACGTCAGAAGTTGTTCGTGGTGCAAACTTAGCAAAAGATGCGGGTATTGCGCTTGATGAAATTCAAACCGTATCTGGTGACTTGGCTAAATTAATTGCGAGCATTTCTGATGCAGCAAAACTTCAGTCTGCATCAGCAAGTCACATTGCAACGACGATGAATGTTGTACAAGAAATTACGTCACAAACGACGACAGCAACATTTGATACAGCTCGTTCGGTTTCTGAATTGGCAAATATGGCTGAATCATTACGTGAATCTGTAACTGACTTTAAGCTACCTGAATAAGCAGCAAAGGGGAGGCAGAGTATATCTGTCCTTTCCCTTTTTTGAAGAGATGTAGAATATCTCTACAAGATGATGACTAACATGGAGCTACATCTTGTGTGATAGATACACGTAATTTTTAGCCACAATTAGTGGATAAAAACGAAAGAAGCCGCTATGAAAGAAATATTAAAAACGTTAGTTGAAACGATGACGCTTCCTGAAGATAGTTATCTTGAGCAAGATGCAGAAATTCTTGAAATTTTTATTGAAGAATTAGATGAAATCTTTGTTGAGTTAGAGCCATTAATCGTTCAATGGATTGAACAGCCAAATCAACAAGATGTGCTCACAGATATTCGCCGACATTTCCATACCTTAAAAGGTTCTGGAAGGATGGTCGGTGCCAAATCTTCAGGTGAATTGGCGTGGACGGTTGAAGATACTTTAAATCGAGTACTTGCAGGGACAGTGTTGTTGAATTCAGATATTCAACATTATGTAAAAGCGATTTTTAATATCTACCGCTTTAAACTTGTACATGATTTTAAATTGGTTCAAAAACATCAGATAGATTTAAAACCTTTGGTTTTATTAGGTCAGCAACTACAGCAGCAACTTAGTATAGAACCAGCGCTAGCTGAGTTATTACAATTGTCGAATATGCTGAATGATAACGCTGCAACAGGTCTCGAATTGATATCCGTAAATGTGGATACTGTCGTAGAAGAGAATACTGTTGATGTCGCATATTCAGAATCTGTATTTATAGGTCATCCGCTAGATGATGAAGCGTTAATAAAAGAAACATTATCGATTTTCTTGGAAGAAGCAGAAGATCATTTGACTACTATTGATCAATTTTTACTAAATGATCGTCCGACAAATGATAATTATAATACGCTAATTCGAGCGCTTCATACTTTACGTGGTAGTTCTGCTATGGCGCATGTTGAGCATGTGTTTGAAGCAAGTTCGAAAGTTGAGAATTTATTCAAAACATTATTGCAAGAAGAGCTTGATTCAAGTTCTGATGAAACGGCACTTTTGACACACTATGCACAGTTTGTTCGTGACTATTTGCACACGTTGAAACACCAAGGTTCGCAACAGAAATTTGAAGAAATTTATAATACTTTCAATGTTGCATGGGATAGCTACGATTTCCAATTAGAAGAAAAACAAGGCGAATCTTTACGTCCACAGGGTTTAGTTTCACAATTACTAGAATTGAATATCAATGATCTTCTTGACGTTGAGTTTGATTTTGAGAAACGTGCGCGTACTGAATTTCCTCAATATATCCAATTGTTAAGTCAGCAAACTGAAACCTTATTAGAACATACCCATCATCATGCGACGATTGGTATGTATCAATATACAAGTTTGTTACGTTCTAGTTATCAAGATCTGTTATTTAAGCCAAATTTACTGAATCTTGATTATGCTTTTGAACTGTATTATCAAGTACATCAACAGTTCATTCAATTGTTTGATACCTTGGCTGCAGGGCAGCGTGTGACTTTGACAAAGGCGCATGAACTTGTATTAAATGAATTGAGTTCATTTACACAGCAAAATATTGAGTTCTTGGAAGCGCCTGTAACTGAGCAACAAGCAGGTTTAGTTGAAGCTCCGATTGCTGAATTTGAGTCCTCTAATAATAAAGTTGATGTGAGTGATTTAGCTGCACAATTTGCTTTAGATAAACAAAGCTTACAATCGAGTGATTCAAATCGTGACTTTGATCCAGACTTGTTAGATATCTTCCTTGAAGAAGCTGATGAGTTATTGGTTGGTATTGATGCTGATTTAAATACATGGACAGCTGATCAACAAAATGTAGGTGCATTGAAAAACTTGATGCGATATTTGCACACCTTAAAAGGTGGTTCAAATATGATTCAAGCACGTCATATTGGTTTAATTGCACATGAATTGGAAACAATTTATGAGAAATTAATTAATCAGCAGTTACAACCGAACCCACAATTAATCGCAGTCATTCGTGCAGTACAAGATGATATTGCAGATCGAATTCAAACCATTCGTGATAAACAAGTCGATTATCCTGCTACACATGCGTTGAATGTATTAGCAAACCAAGATTCAGTAAGTATTGCATCAGCGGTTATTCCTGTTGACGACGTTGAAGAATTGGATAGTTTGCATACAGCCACAGTGGAAACCACGGTTGATTCGACTGTTTCAGTAAATACGTTAAGAACTGAAACACATCATGCTGTTGATGTGAGTGATTTAGCTGCACAATTTGCTTTAGATAAACAAAGCTTACAATCGAGTGATTCAAATCGTGACTTTGATCCAGACTTGTTAGATATCTTCCTTGAAGAAGCTGATGAGTTATTGGTTGGTATTGATGCTGATCTAAATACATGGACAGCTGATCAACAAAATGTAGGTGCATTGAAAAACTTGATGCGATATTTGCACACCTTAAAAGGTGGTTCAAATATGATTCAAGCACGTCATATTGGTTTAATTGCACATGAATTGGAAACAATTTATGAGAAATTAATTAATCAGCAGTTACAACCGAACCCACAATTAATCGCAGTCATTCGTGCAGTACAAGATGATATTGCAGATCGAATTCAAACCATTCGTGATAAACAAGTCGATTATCCTGCTACACACGTACTTCAGTTGCTTCAGCAAGCAGATCAATCTATTGATTTTACTCCGTCATCACCTGTTACTTTTGAGCCTGTAGCCGAAAATCATGTTGCCGCTGTGGTCGAAATGGATGATCTCACGGACTTATCAATTGATGAATTCTTATTGGACGAAGCTCAAGAAGTTCTAGAAGATACTTCAAATACTGAGATTGTTCGTGACGTTGCGCTAGATGATGATGTTCGTTCTCTTGTTGAGCAAACATTCTTAGAAGAAGCAGAAGAACTACTTGAACAAGCCAAAGGTCTATTAAGACAATGGTTTGATCAACGTGGTAATCGTAGTTTGCTCTTACAGTTACAACGTAATGCCCACAGTTTAAAAGGTGGTGCACGTATGGCTGAGTTAGATGCAATTGCGATTGTTGCTTATCATCTCGAGAATGCATTTGAACAGTTTGGTGTACATCATTTCAATTCAAATGTTTACGATAATCTTCTCAATACAGCACTGGCTTGGTTGAGTGATGCGATTTTCAAACGTCAGTATGCGAACTTTGATGGCTTAAAACAAAGTTTAGAGAATATGGAGTTTGTGGATGTTTCAGCACAACTTCCACAAAAGCTCTCAGCTAAAGATATTTTCACTCCAGAATATACAATGGAGTTTGTTCAAGGTGATGGTACTGAACCTCCATCAATGTTAGGTGAATGGGAAACGACCGAGCGTATTGAACAAAATAATGAGATGATTCGTGTCTCTGCTGACGTCATTGAGAAAATGATTGACTTGTCAGGTGAGAATGCTATTAACCGTTCGCGTATCGAAATGGACCTTGGTCAATTAGGTGGTACGTTAACGGAGATGGAGCTTGCGATCAAACGTTTGGCAGATCAGTTACGCCGAATGGAAGGTGAGTTAGAAAGTCAAATTATTGCACGTCATGGTGGTGAGAACTCTCGCTACGCAGATTTTGACCCATTAGAGATGGACCAATATTCATCTTTAAATCAGTTGTCAAAATCTCTTGCGGAATCCGCTTCGGACTTGGTTGACTTTAAGACTACACTTTCTGAGAAGATCCGTGATACGGAAGGCTTGTTATTACAACAATCTCGTATTCAAGCAGAAATTCAAGAAAGTTTGATGCGTACCCGATTGGTACCATTCTCTCGATTATTGCCACGTTTACAACGTATTGTTCGTCAAACAGCATCGACTTTAAACCGACCAACAGAATTAATTGTTAACAATACTGAGGGTGAATTAGACCGTAGTATTTTGGAAAAATTGGTTGCACCATTTGAACATATGTTGCGTAACGCGATTGACCACGGTATTGAAGACAGAGAGCAACGTTTACAAGCGAAGAAACCAGAAACTGGACATATCGCTTTAGATATTGGTCGTCAGGGTACTGATATTGTTGTGACATTTAGTGACGATGGTAAAGGTATTGATGTGAATCGCATTAAAGATAAAGCGATTCAAACAGGTTTAATGACTAAAGAGCAGAAACTTGAACATGAAGAAATTCTGCAATTTATCTTCCATCCAGGTTTTAGTACGGCTGCACAAGTTACACAAATTTCTGGGCGTGGTGTTGGTCTAGATGTTGTTCAGAGCGATATTAAAGCGCTTGGCGGACATGTGAGTGTGAACTCTGTTTTAGGTAAAGGAACTACATTTACCATTCGAGTACCGACTACAGTAGCTGTAAGTGATGCCTTGATGGTAAAAGCGGGCGATCAACAGTTTGCCTTCCCACTTGCACAAATTGACCGTATTGTTCGTATTTCACCTGCAGCATTAGAACAATACTTTGAAAGTAAAGACGATTATTTCAAGATCGATCAAGAAAGTTATCGTTTACGTTATTTATCTGAGTTTGTTGCTGGGCAGCCGATTCCTCGTTTGCATGGCGTTGTTCATTCATTGCCTGTATTGTTGGTTAAAGGTGCACAGGGACAAACAACAGCATTACTTGTTGATCAGTTAATTGGTTCTCGTGGACAAATTGTAGTAAAACCTATTGGACAACAGTTCTCAAGCATCGGGGTGATTGCTGGTGCGACGATTATGGGTGATGGTCAGGTATGTTTGATCTTAGATGGTCAAAATATTGCTCGACAAGCACAGTCTACAGCACGTAGTAAACAGGCTGATGAAACTTATACCAAACAGCGTTATGATGAACGTCGCTTGATTATGATCGTCGATGACTCGGTAACTGTACGTAAGGTAACTTCGCGTCTATTAGAGCGTCAAGGTTATGATGTTGTGACTGCGAAAGATGGTGTGGATGCGATTGAGCAGCTTGAAACCATTAAGCCAGACTTGATGTTACTTGATATTGAAATGCCGCGTATGGATGGTTTCGAAGTAACAAACCTTGTTCGACATCATGAATTACATCGCGACTTACCAATTATCATGATTACATCACGTACGGGTGAAAAGCATCGTGAACGTGCTTTATCACTTGGTGTAAGTCAATATATGGGTAAACCATTCCAAGAAGAAACACTCTTGGAAAATATTGAAAGTTTACTAACAGTGCGCTCATGAGGTAAAAATTAATGGTAAAAAAAAGCGCAAACTCAGGTTTGGGGCAAATTGACCAACAAGAGTTACAACATTTAATTACGGTATCAACAGGGTTTATTGACGCTTATATTATTAAATGTCATGAAAAAGTTCCAATGCTGCTACCACAGAATATCGTGTTATCAGCAATGGATACACAAACCAATATTGATTATGTTGAATGGCATGATCTCAAGCTTCCTATTTATGCTGTAAATGATCCAGCGAATAAAAATGGGGTAGCGTTGGTGGTTGAAGGTGATGACGTTTCAGAACGATTTGCTTTGGTTTGTAATGAAATGCCTGAATCCATTCGTTTACGTATTTCTGAAATTGTAGATGAAGAAAAAGACATTGATGACAATAACGTATTTAAATATGTCAAGATTGGGGAAAAACAATTTTATGTCCCTCACCTACAAAATATTCAAACCCAACTAGGATTATAAATAAAAAAGGAACTCAAAAGAGTTCCTTTTTTATTGCCTCGACTTGTATGTTAAGCAAGTAATTCAACTAAAATTTGCTCATAAATCTCAGCAAGTGGCTCTAAATCATCTACATTTACATGTTCATTGATTTGATGAATTGTTGCATTTAATACACCTAATTCTAGAACTTGAGCGCCCGTAGGTGCAATAAAGCGACCATCTGAAGTTCCTCCACTTGTTGATAGAACCGTTTCAACACCAGTCACATTTTTGATCGCTGTTTTTGCAGCATTCACTAATTCACCAACAGGAGTGAGGAATGGTAAACCTGATAGTGTCCACTGAATATCATAAGTTAAATTATATTTATCTAAAGTCTCAAGTACGCGTTGTTTGAGAATTTCAGCTGTCACTTCAGTTGAGTAGCGAAAGTTAAAAGTAACTTTTAGTGTGCCTGGGATTACGTTGGTTGCACCTGTTCCAGCTTGTATATTTGAAATTTGGAAAGAGGTCGCAGGGAAATATTCATTACCATTATCCCAAACAGTATCGCACAGTTCTGTTAAAGCCTTTGATGCTGAATGAATAGGATTTTCCGCTAAATGAGGATAGGCCACATGTCCTTGTTTGCCATGGACAGTCAAAACAGCATTCAAAGAGCCACGACGACCATTTTTGACTATATCGCCTAATTGATGTGTGCTCGATGGTTCTCCTACCAAGCACCAGTTCATTTTTTCGTTACGTGCTTCTAAAGTTTCAATGACCTTCACTGTCCCGTTGATTGAAGGACCTTCTTCATCAGATGTAATCAAGAATGCAATAGAACCTTTATGGTTCGGATGCTTCGCCACAAAACGTTCAGATGCAACCACCATTGCAGCCAGCGCTGTTTTCATATCTGCTGAACCACGACCATATAATTTACCGTCACGGATACTTGGTAAAAATGGATCTGAATTCCAAGCATCTAAATGGCCTGTAGGAACTACGTCGGTATGACCTGCAAAACAAAAAACGGGTGCTGTAGTGCCTCTGCGTGCCCATAAGTTATCAACATCTTCAAAACGCATGTTTTCGATATTAAAGCCAATTTTTGCTAAACGATCGGCCATAATATTTTGACAATCATGGTCAACAGGGGTGACAGAAGGTTGGCGTAGGAGCTGTAAACTAAGTTCAAGAGTATCGGAATGGTTCATGCGAGATGTGGTTAAATCTGGTGAAATCTGAACCGATATAATAGGGGAATATGATAGAGAAAGGTATGCAAAAATAAACCTTATCTATGTTTAGATAAGGTTTTGCGAAGGGTGTTCACTAAAATTACATTTTATCCTGAGTTTTTTCAGCAGTTTGAGTAACTTTGTCACCTGCTTTAGATACATCCTGCCCAAAACCCTTAAATGTATTACAACCAGTTAAAACAAAAGCAGTCATGATTGAAGCAACTAAGATTTTTTTCATCATCTTCTCCGTTTAAATGTAATTATGATGTTCTTAGAGGCTAAGAAAAAATGCAGAAAATAAACATAATGGTTTGATAGTAGAAGTGTTATAAAATGTTACTTTATAAAAAATAATCTGATGAAGAAGATCTAATGAATAATAAAGAGGGTTGGCGAAACATATAAAAAGAGGGGCTAGGTATGTCATGATAATAAAGACCATTTGTCCACCACGTTGCATTTTTTGAGGATACTTTCTGATTAGGACATAACCATTCATGACGTTGTAATCGATAATAATCTGTTGTGGGAATATTAGTTCCCCATAATCCCAAACGTCGGGACGAGTTGACCCAATTAGGGAGTGCTGACTGATTCAAATCAGTTGGTAAATATAATTGCCCTTTCATAACCGCAAATCTACGTTGAATCTGATGATGATTTGCATCCGTAAACTGAAATTGACGTTGAGTGAAATGCTTCAATTTTCTTTGTAATGTGTCTTCTCGATTTAGCCCATACCATTGCGCTAAGTCTAAGTTACTTTCGCCTAGATAATACTTTAGTGCAACTTCCCAATGTTCAATTTCTTGCGTGTCTTGATTTAAAATGACGAAATCTAGTTCACCTAGCGTAATCGCTCCTGCAATTTTTTGAATGCTATGACCTAAAAGTTGATAGGGATGATACTCATCATCTAATAACCAAAACCAAAGTAAGTTCTCGAATCGTAGCCCAAGGCGAGTACTTTTGAGTTGAACAAGAAAATCAATGAGGGTTTGCGGGTGTTGATCAAGTTGTTTTAAGCGTTTTTCATAGCGTTCATAATGAGTTTGCCAGATTTGATCAGAATGGAGCTCAAAAGTATGCTTTATCTCTAAATCTGGCGGGATTCGAGCTAAAATATTCGGACTCGCGATGCAAAAAGCCAAGTGACGTACTATAGGATTCTTAAACTGCAACCAAGGTTCAAAAAAAAGGGTCGTACTCATTAGGCTAGACATGCTGTTATTCAATCATGGAAATAATAAGTTAAGTTTAAGAAAGAGCAATAAAAACAATTTATACTAGCATGGTTGTAAACATGTGTTGGTTAATTACTCAATGAAAACATTGTTCTGGCGTAGTTTAGTTGTGATTTTTATTATTTTAGGAATCATTGGAGCAATTTTACCAGGCATGCCAACCACTGTGTTTTTAATCCTTGCGGCATGGGCTGCATCGAAAGGATGGCCTGAAATGGATGCTTGGCTCTTGAATCATCCTAAATACGGACCGACCTTACGCAATTGGCGTGAAAATGGAACAGTACCGCGTAAAGCAAAATGGATTGCCAGTATCATGATGCTAATCAGTGGTATTTTAATGCTGTTTACCAACGCACCATTCCTTGTCAAAATTTTTACAGATCTCACTATGTTTATTGTTGCTGTGTGGTTGTGGTTAAGACCCGAGCCTGAGCGAGGATAAGCAAAGCAACGCTTTGTCCGAGCGCAAGACGAGAACTATGTTCGAGTAAATGAATGCATTAAGAAAAGCAACACTCTTGCGGAATATATTCCTGATACGCAAGACGATAAGCTTAAGAAAAGCAATCCTTGATTAAAACACTACTTTTGCTGATCTAAAACAGCATGTTTGATCTTATTATGCTATTTTGTTTTTTTTATATTTAAAATCAATCAACAATCAAAACTACCGAAAAATACAAGAAAAAGCTTTTGGTCTATGTTGAAATAACTATGTCCTATCATCTGTTGAGATAAAAATGACTTATACCCTTGATCAGGCAGACATCGTCATAGATTTAGTACAACAAATTCTACGTTTGCCAAAGCACAATAAATTTTATGTGATCTCTTCTGGCAAGAATGGTATTGGTGAGCAAGAGAATAGTGGTAAGACGCCAAGAGGTTGGCATCAAGTCGCACAAAAGATTGGTGCAGATCTAAAGAAAAATACGGTCTTTATTGCACGTCAGCCGACAGGGGAAGTGTATAACCAACAACTTGCACAGCAATTTCCACAACGTGATTGGATCTTGTCACGAATTTTATGGTTGGATGGTTTAGAAGATGGATTCAATCATGGAAATGGTTGCGATACATTTAAACGATATATCTATATTCATGGCACGCCTGATACAGAACCAATGGGTATTCCAATGTCACATGGCTGTATTCGGATGAAGAATGATGAGATTATTGAGTTATTTGAGCTGATTTCTGAGCAGGCGCTGGTTTATATTTCAGAACATACTTTAGAAAATGAAGGATGAAAATATGAATAAGTGCTTAAATAAAATACGGAAATCTTGATTTTTTCAATGAATTACTTATTTTTTAATCATTCGTACGCTTTTTTCAGAAAAGAATGGCAAAAGCGTTTGACAGGCTGTAAAGATTCTCTATAATGCACCTCACAAACGATGAAGACGTTAAGGGCGCTTAGCTCAGTTGGTAGAGCGTCTGCCTTACAAGCAGAATGTCGGCGGTTCGATCCCGTCAGCGCCCACCAAGCCTTTACGTTAAAACTCAAGTGCAGCGGTAGTTCAGTTGGTTAGAATATCGGCCTGTCACGCCGAGGGTCGCGGGTTCGAGCCCCGTCCGCTGCGCCACTTAAGTTTTAATATCGTTTTACCCTATAATTGCAAAATTATTGTGCAGCGGTAGTTCAGTTGGTTAGAATATCGGCCTGTCACGCCGAGGGTCGCGGGTTCGAGCCCCGTCCGCTGCGCCACTTTAAGATTGCAAGAATAGATAGAGTTAAGTAAATTAGAATATAAATTCTTTGATACTTAAACAATATTTAAAGCATTGCTTTAAATTTGTTACCTCGCTCAGGGCGCTTAGCTCAGTTGGTAGAGCGTCTGCCTTACAAGCAGAATGTCGGCGGTTCGATCCCGTCAGCGCCCACCATAATTAGTGACATATACTTCTTAATAGAAGTAAGCAGTGCAGCGGTAGTTCAGTTGGTTAGAATATCGGCCTGTCACGCCGAGGGTCGCGGGTTCGAGCCCCGTCCGCTGCGCCATTCTCTTAATACCTCTTTTGAGAATTTTTGTTTTAACAAGTATACTTATACTTGATCTCTGATACGAGTTTACTCTCGCTCAGGGCGCTTAGCTCAGTTGGTAGAGCGTCTGCCTTACAAGCAGAATGTCGGCGGTTCGATCCCGTCAGCGCCCACCATAATTTCTCTTCTAGTTCAAATCCTTGTAATTTATATAGAATTATTTTATTATTAGCGTCAATAATGATTCTAATATTGAACTATTTTATGAAAAATCCATATCAACGCAAGGCTGCGTCGAAATCACAAACAACAAATTCTAGTTCCTCACCAAAAGATATTTATCGTCAATTTATTCAAAATATTATTATACAACGCCAAGTTATTGCGCTTTATCATGATGGGTGGGCCTTATGTTCAACACCATCTGGTCAACATGCATTATCAATTTGGCAAAATAAAGGTTTGGCAAAATTATTGATTAAAGATAATTGGGCTAAATACGAGATTCAGGAAGTGTCACTGTGGGTTTTCATTGAAAAGATGATTCCTTTTTTAAAAGAAAATAATACCATTCTATCTTTAGACCTTACCCCAGAGGGTAACAATCTATTAGTTTCACCTGATACTTTTTTATTGGATGTAAAAAATTTCCTTTACCAAATTTATTTGCAACGACCAGATGTATTTGCTGAGTTAAAGTTACCCTTGCCTAGAGATATTCGTCTACACAATTAAATGAGATAAATTGATTGGGGAACAATCCCAATCAATATTCATTCAGAAGCCAACCGCTGGCGTAAGCAAAGTATTCTCTCAACCATGCATTATAGCGTGTCGTCACTGGTGTCGTTGCGCCAAGCATAATGATATTACGATAACCTTGTTTCTTTGCGATCGCGGCAGCGCGTAATGTGTGGAAATCGCTGGTCACAATTGCGATCGGTTGATGGATGTTAATCTGTTGTGCCTGTAATAAGTGTTGGCTATTTCTAAGATTCAGCTCAGTACTCGTGCTTTTATCTTCCAAGATGATCTGTGATGCAGGAACGTGATAGTGTTGTTGTACGTAACGTGACATGACAATCGCTTCACTGTCTGTTTCACCAAAATCAATACCACCTGTCATGACTAATTTGGCATGAGGTTGTGCTAAAGCTATAGGTGCAGCACGGTCTAAACGTTTAGCCAATGTGGCGGAAGGTTGTCCATTTTTAACACCACTGCCTAATACAATAATCGCTTTAACTGCAGGGATATTTTGAGTTTTGGCATTATTGTCTGAAATGTAATTAAAGAAATAGCCTAAGCTAACCACCCAAATCCAGAAGCACAACCAGCCGAAGCGCCAAATTGAATGCAGACGGAAATGATAGAAGAAGAAACGCTCGATATGATAATAGAAATAAGCATAGAGGCAAAAAAAAAGCCCGAGTAGTAGCGGTAGTACTGTTCCAATATGAATCTTTTTAAAGGCGATCAGAATAGCACCATCTAAGAACAGAACTGAACCGATAAGGGCTAAAACAAGACGAACCCATGAACTTATTTGCATAATCTTAATTGTAGTCAATTTGAATCGTGCTCAGTGTATGCAAAATTCTAAGAAAGGCAAATTCTCTTCTGGTTTGATGAAAAAAACGAGTGGCTGGCACTCGTTTTTAGATCTAAAAAGGGCTTAATAAACGTCTCGACGATAACGTCCAGCTTGTCTTAATTCATCTAGTTTTTCTTCGCTAAGAATATCTGTCAAAGCTTGATCGACTCCTGAAGCCATGCCTTCGATGCTGCCGCAGACATAAATCACCGCACCTTGCTCAATCCATTTGATCAATTCATCAGCATTGCTTCGCAAAATATCTTGTACATAGATGCGTTGTTCCTGATCACGAGAGAAGGCGAGATCCAAACGTTGTAAGCTTCCCATATTCAACCACGCTTGAATGGTTTCCTGATAGAAGAAATCATGTCTGCGTTGGCGTTCACCGAAGATCAGCCAATTGGCTGTATAGTTTTGTCGATTACGTTGCTGTAATAAACTCATCAAGCCTGCAATGCCTGTGCCGTTACCGATACAGATAATTGGACGGTTATCGTCAATCAGATGGAAGGACTCATTGGTCCGAATACGCAAGGAAATGCTATGTTGTAATGGTGCAAATTCAGTGAGCCAGCCTGAACCAAGACCAAGTTGATCTTGTTCATCACGTTTTTGACGAACCACCAGTCTTAGGAATTGTTGCGAAGGAATACTGGCAATCGAATATTCACGTGTAGGTAGGGTAGGTAGTTGTTCGAGTAAATCTTCAAGCGTACTAAATGGCTGAATCTCAAATCGTAGGTTTTTATTCCAAAGGACCTGTTCAATCTCTTGGTTCAATGATTCAACGACACTGTGTGCTGGAATCTGATACTTGATTAAGAAATCCTGAATGTCGGCCAAGCAATTGGCAGGCTGAATTTCTACAATATCGCCAGCATGCCAGGCTATATCACAAGCTGATCGAAGTTCAATATTGTAGGCAGCTTGTCCTAAGCTATTAGGATTGAGCAATCTGCGTTCAGCGAGAGTCCACTGATCAAACACTTTCTCTATATTCATGGCATGTAGCTCATGCTGAGTTACTGCAGACAAGCCCTGATTCCAACGCTGAATATCAGTGGCATTGGCATTATCCACTTCGATCAAGTCGAATAAGGGGTGCGCATGACATTGCTTTAACCATGCATCAACGGCATAACCAAAGCTGCAATAGCTGTCAGGATATTCTCTTGATCCTAGTGCAAGCACTGCGTATTGCATATGAGCTAACTCTAGCTTTTGTTGCATCAGTTTCTTATTAAAACTCGCTGCAAGATCGGGTGCCTCACCTGTACCATAAGTACTGATTACAAATAAAACTTGCTCCGCCTGCAATAGGTCTTGCTCGGTGAGCTGTTGAATGGGTTTAACCGTCGTTGGTTGTTGCGCTTCCTGCAAGCTAGTCGCAGTACGCCATGCTAATTGTTCAGCTACGCCTGTTTGCGTCGCATAAGTGATCAGCCAAGGCTTGGTATTTGGATCAATCTGCTGTGCGCTGAGTGATTGACGTGCCGCTTGGGTCAGCTTTTTCTGCTTGCGACGTTTTAGATACAACATCCAGCCCGTTACAAAGAATAGTGGCATGGCCAATGAAGCTAGCATGGCAATAAATTGATAGGTCGAACCAAAGAAGCTGCCACGATGCACAGGCAACATGCTGCTCATGATTTTTTCATTAAGTTTTTTGTCTTCATACAGTTCAAATTTTTCGAATTTATTGTCTTGATAGTTATAAATCGCTTGATTGCGTGCACGTTCATGTTGGGGAATGGCATCGACAAAAGAGAGTTCAACTTTGGCATCCGCATTTTTGGGAATATTAAGGGTTAAACTTGAGTATTCACGACCAATCTGGGCATTTACCCCAGTCCATGTTTGCATCAAAATAGTATTAAGCTGTGCGTTTGTCAGCTTAGGTTGTTTATCTTTGCCACGCTCATTATTTTGTTGATTACGTTGTGGCTGTTCAACGCCCATGACCTTGAACATACCTGCGCGCCACCAGTCATAAGACCAATATAAGCCAGTGCAAGCAAACAGTAGATAAAACACAATGACCCAAGTTCCCACCACTGCATGTAGGTCCCAAATAAAATTACGACCTTTTAGTTTTGGCTTAATAAACAACCATTGTTTAATGCTATGTTTCTTTGGAAAGCGCAGATAGATGCCACTCAATACAAAGAAAATCAGCATCAGTGTAGAAGCACCTGTGATTTGCGCTCCCAATTCCCCAGCGGTTAAATTACGATGTAAACGCTGAATAAATTGTAAAGTATCACGACCTTTAATGTCAGGTAAGACTTCGGCTGTATATGGATTGACCATCATGTTATAACCACGACGCGCGCCTTCTTTTTTAATATTAACGGTTGACGATTCGGTGGGATTAGCAGCAATAGTAATGCTGTTAATTTGAATCTCGGGTTGTTGCTGATTGAAATGTTGGTATAACTGGGCAGGGCTAAGTTTTGGTGTTTGAGCAGCCTCAACGACATAGCTGTCTTGGTTAAGCCATTTTAAAATTTGCTGATCATAAGAATAAATTGCACCGGTTACTCCCATTAAAGAAAGTATAAGCCCCGCAGTAATCCCTAAAAACCAATGGATTTGGAAGAAGACTTTTTTAGACATGGTCAAAAATGAAAAGATAATGAAATTTATGTCAAAAATTATAACTCAAGAATACGAACATAATATGGATTTTGTAGGTAATATTGATTTTGATTCTCATTTATTTTTATGAAGTTGAAAAAAACCTCTCATTTCGAGAGGTTTTTAGAATCATAGGCGTTAAATTGACTTTGGTGCACCTACAACTTCATTTAAATGTTTACGTACCGTGTTAAAAGAGAAATTCTTAGAATCCATACGCTTAGGTAGGATGTAAGCACCTTGTTGTTGTTCGCCTTTTGGTGTTTTTACTTTGAAATTGACTAAAATAAACTCTGGCGAGTTGTACCATTCGTAAATGTCTTTCCAGCCAATGGTCGCAGTACCTTCTTGTAATCCAACTTTCTGGCGCATCACGATACCATGGGGTTGTACGCCTAAACGAAGACCTTTAATCTCTTGAACCGGAAATTCTGTCATTTTGCGTTTAACGTACCACTCAAGACCAAATTTTTTCACAAGATAAAAAAGGATCACAGTAATGATCACAACCCAACACAATACAGTTGAGTAGGTTGAATAATACTTAATCAGTCCTGCTGAAACTAATGAAAGCACCACAAGTGCAATCATAATCATCCATGCTTTTTTACTGAATTTATTGGTACTACGCCAAATCATCAGTTGAGCTTGACGTTGTTCAGCTTCAGAGACTTCGTAAGGAACAGGTTGTAGCGTATAAGCGTATAGCGTTTTGGCGGTCATAGTTTAAAAAATGAGTTTAGAACTGAGTTAAGTTTAACACCAATTGGCACTCAAAGATATTATGCCAATGGCGGATAAATTAAAGAGAAGCAAACTCAGTGCCATCTTCATTCGGTTCATGACTGAGACTTTGTTTGAGCATACTTAAACGGGTTAATATGCTAAGCATAAGTGAAAGCTGCTGTAAAATAATCAGAGATTTTTGATTGTTTTCATCATTGCGATTTAAATGCTCTCGTATGGTTTGCATCATATTTTGTGCAGATAAATCAGGGACTTCATCTCTAAGCAGAGCACCTTGAATATCATCTAATGCTTGATCGAGCAGGGCTAGAACCTCTTGATCTTGAATTTGTTCGCGATGAGCTCCAAGTGCAGCAATATAACTTAAAAAAGTATGACTTAAGCATAGAAACTCAAAAGCCAAAGTTTTCTGAGTAGATTCAATATTGGGTTCTGTGGCAAGTGTGGAAATGAGAGAAGCAACTTCTGCATCAGTATTGTGCGCAGCGCGGCGAACTACACGATAATTTAATGCATTATTACGACCTTGGTGATATTGCTCAATTACTTCTGCTAAGTAGGTACATTGGGCTTGTAAAGAACGTTGGATCGAGCGAGGTAGCCTGCGGAATTTCCAATCTGGCCAAATGAAACTGACCCCAAACCACGCCAATGCACAGCCGATCAAGGTATCAATAAAGCGTGGGAATCCTGCTGCAAAGGCAGAACCATCTAGATTAAAGTTAATTAAAGCGAGAATCGTGATAAAAGCTGTTGCTTGAGCATACTGTTTACTACGAAGTTCTAAAAATAATACGCCACTGAGAACTAACATCACTAGTTGCCCTTCAACCGAAGGAATAAAATAGATGATGGTTAGCCCCACGATAATACCGATTAGAGTTCCAACAATTCGCAAATATAAGCGGCGTTTGGTGGCATTAAAGTTAGGTTGGCAAACAAACAATGCTGTGAGCAAAATCCAGTAACCGTAAGCAATGTGGGTTACTTGAATAAAGACATAACCAATAAACAAGACGATTGAGAGTCTAACCGCATGGCGGAATAACACAGACTCAGGAGTTAAATGTTGTTTAACACGGACTAGAATATCATTCCAACCTTTTAAATCATCATCTTTTAATTGATTTTCTGCTTGTTGTGCATTGATTAATTTCAGATTTCTTTCCGTTTCTAAATTCTGTAATTGTGCATCAATCGATTTAAGATTTTGATAGAGTGCAAATAATGCATTGATGCGAACTTGATCATAAAGTCCATCTTCTCTTAATTTTTCTAAGGAAACTCTTAAATTTTCAAAGCTGTGTTTAAAGCGTTTATTATGCACGTAAGGGGTACGGCTTAAAATTGATTGGGCTAAATCCTGACAGGCTTTACCCTGAATCGTGAGAATGCGTTGAAAACGGAATAAGATATCGCTGTGTTGAAATACTTTTGCTAGCTTTTGATAATCAATATGTGCGGAGTCTGCACGTTCATGAATATCTTGTGCGACAAAATAGTATTGTAGACTGCGACGTGTATCTTTCTGGCCGCGGTCACCTTTTAAACGGGTTAACAGTGACATTCGCATATCATTAAAAATAGCCACCAATTTGCCATTTTCTAATGCAATATCAATCATGCTTTGTTGATAACTGGATGGAGTCATATCCACATCAAACAAGTTTGATTTAGCAAATAAAAAACTACCTAAAGCATTATAGGATGCATAAAGTTGGTCTTGTACTTTTCGTACAGGGAAAAGCAAGAAACTGATTGTTGAAAGTAATCCATACCAAGCGGCTCCCAAAACTAAGAATGCTGGTTGTAAATACCATTGTTCAAATAAGTGTACACCGAGCATGGTATAGACAGAAATCACTAAACATCCGTAAGCGATGGTCGCATAACGCCGCCCCAAAGAGCCTAATAAAATCCATCCAATACAGGAAACAATTAATCCAACTGCAAAAATAATTGGGTAGGGGAATAACAATTGAACCGATGCAGCTGTGATAAAAAAACCAATATAGGTATAAATCTGATTCTGAATACGGACAGAAAAGCGATCATCAATATCACTAATTGCTGCCGCAACAACGCCTAAAGTCAGTGGAATCGTCGCAAGTTGAAAATTTAAAAGATAAGGAACGAATGCTGTTCCTGCGAAAGCAATCAGCATGCGCACGTTATACATTAACGTGGTGTTATAGGTGGTTTGTTTTAAACGTGCTAGCCAAGGATTCAATGGTTGTCCTTTTATATTCGGCAATCAATTTATGATCATGCCTGTTAACATTTTTTAGGTATCAGCAGACTCTAATATTATGCACAAATATGGTGAGGATGCTAAGCTTAGAAAAATAAATAAACTTGAAAAGTAGAGGATTATGCAGGTAGAACAATCGAATCAGCGTCAGTATTCAACAGCATGGATTTTGTTACTTGCTTTGTTGACAGCACTCGGTCCATTGTCAATTGATATGTATTTACCCGCATTGCCCCAAATGGCAAATGAGTTTGGGGTAAGTACCCAAATGATTGCAAATACATTACCTGCTTACTTTTTGGGTTTAGCCATAGGTCAATTAATTTATGGACCTGTGAGTGATCGTATTGGGCGCAAGCCTCCCTTATATTTTGGGCTTAGCCTTTATGTGATTGCAAGTTTGGCTTGTGCGTTTACAACAAATGAATGGGCTTTGATTGCTGCACGAATTTTTCAGGCTTTAGGTGGTTGTGTTGGTGTTGTGATTGCGAGAGCAGCTATACGTGATCGCTTAGACATGCAAGGTTCAGCTCAAGCCTTTTCAAGCATGATGATCGTAATGGGGCTTGCGCCTATTCTAGCCCCGATGTTTGGTGCATGGATTCTGACATTTTTCCCATGGCAGGCTATTTTTCTGACGCTAGCAATGATTGGTGTGATCTGCTGGTTGTGTATACATTTCTTCTTTAAAGAATCATTACCTATTGAACGCCGTTTAAAATTATCGACTTATCAAGTCACTACACTTTATGCTGCAATTCTAAAAGATGACAGCTTCAGAGTGCCAATGTTTGCAGGTTGTTTAACTGGCGCAGCATTATTTTGTTATATCAGCTCTGCTTCAGCCGTTTTTATGGGGCAGTATGGACTGTCTCAGCAACAGTTTTCTTATGCATTTGCATTTAATGCAGCTGGGATTATGTTGATGTCTTCAATCAATAAGCACTTAAATACTCGAATGGGTATTTTTCAGCGGTTACGACTAGGTGGGTCGATTCAATGCTTTGGAGCAGTTGTTGTCATCAGTGCGGGGTTGATGGCGAATGCACCGTTGTGGTTATTAATGTCTGGTCTTTTTTTAGTTGTGTCTGGTATTGGATTAACTGGTCCTAATGCAATGGCTTTGGCGATGTCTAAGCAGGGTGCGCGTGCTGGAACTGCGAGTGCGATTATGGGGAGTATGCAGTTTGCATGTGGTTTGTTGGGTGGCGTAATTTTAAATTTCTTGTTATGGAAAGCGAGCCTCAATATGGGCATTATGATGTTGATGTTTACTAGCGCAGGTTTGTTTGCAATTTTAAAAGTTGGAAAACAGCTACAAAACAGTACCTCTGCATAGAGATACTGTTATTTAAACAATTTACTGGTCTAAAAATACTGTAAAGTTTTCAACGGGTTCACGGGGAGTAATGAAGGTATTTACGATATGATCAGGATCAGCATATCCCAAGGCAATTGTACAAACCAATTCTTCATTTTCTGGAGCACCCAAAACATCTAAAACGATGGGGTGAAAATGATTCCATGCTGCTTGTGGGCAAGTATCTAAACCACGTGCTTTTGCCGCAATCATTACATTTTGGATCATCATGGAAATATCCATTTTTGAGCCAATTCCCATTGCTTTATTGACTGTAAAATAAAGTGCGACAGGCGCATCAAACAATTGATAGTTGCGCAATTGTTGCGCCGCCATTTTTTCTTTTTCGCCTTTTTGAATACCCAGCAAACCATACAGTCCCCAGCCATTTTCACGACGACGATCAATAAATGGTGAAATCCATGTTTCAGGGTAGTAGGCAAAAGTTTCTTGATATTGTTCAGCGAGTTCTGGTTGTTGAAAAAGTGCTTGTTGAGCGGTACAAACTCGCTCAATCATCTCGGCGCGTTTTTGGCCTGTCACCACATAGACTTTCCATGGTTGAGTATTCGTACCTGATGGTGCACGAGCGGCAACATTTAAGATATCTTTGATTGTTTCTATTGCAACGGGTGTATCTAAAAATGCACGTACAGAATGACGCGCTGTAATCGCATCATCCACATAACGGATTTGTTCCATGTTCATCTTAAGGTTCCTAAGCTTATTGCTCTTTCTCATGTGGTGAGACTATAAAGTAATAAGATAGATTTGAGGATCGATTTTTAGTCTTAGATTGAGATTTGAATAAAAAATAATCGAGTAAAGATTAACGAGATGAGATTGTCCATAAAATTTTTAATTTGTTATCTTTATGTGAAAAAGAAATATATTTGTAACACAATGAAATAGAAATAGTATTTATTGATACACGCTGAAATCGTTATGATGATTGGAATAAAAAAATACACACAATAATCTAAATTTATGCATAATACGCCCTTTTTAAAAATTGATTAGGCTTTTCTGACCAAGAAGGTGAGGGAAGTTTTCTATGATAAGCATATTTATTTACCCAATTTTATGCTTATGGAAAATGTTGAAATATACACGAATACAGGAGCTTCTCATGAGTTTACCTCTCATCCGTAAGCCGTTCATAGTTCAGGGATTGGCGTTTACCATTGCTGTCTTCATGATGAACAATGCGCAGGCTGCTAGCGAACAAGAACAAATTCAACAACTTCGAGATGAAGTAAAAGAATTAAGAGCTTTATTGGAACAATATGTTCCTCAGTCAAAACAAAAAAATAATGTACCGCAGTACGATACCCAGCGATCAACTACTGTTGCTTCAGTATCCACTCAAAATATTTCATCTAATACCCAGCAAGCGGCTCAAAAATCGCCTTTGAGTTTTAATTCTGCTTCGGGTGCGCAAGTTCAGTTATACGGTTTTCTACGTGGCGATGCCTCGTATCAGGCAAAAGGCGGCGATGCTATTTTTAACCGAATCAATAAAGTTGATCTCGAAGGCAATGAAAAAAATAGTGATCGTTTTTATAGCACTGCGACAGTTACGCGATTAGGTCTAGATTTTAAAGCACCCATTCAAGAAGCGGATGTTGGTGGGAAATTAGAAGTTGATTTTCGTGGTGGTAGTAGTAACGATACGATTCGTATCCGCCATGCGTATATGACTTTAAATAATTGGTTATTTGGTCAAACCACATCTACGTTCTTGGCGACAGATTTACAGCCAGAAATGATTGATTTCAATTCTCCTTTAGGGGTCGGTACTTATCGTACTCCGATGGTTCGCTATAGCGGAAAATTTAATCCAGACACCAGTTATATGCTTGCTTTAGAAAAAGGCAATGACGATAACCGAGCTCCAGCTTTGACCTCTAAGTTAAAATATGATTTTGATGATGGCAAAGGTACGGCTTCAGCCCGTGTTTTAGTAACAGAAGCGCGTAGCAGAGCGAGTTACGACAAGAATAATAATCAATTGACAGCTGATAATGCTGATCTAGGGTGGGGTATTGCGGTAGGAAGTAAGTATAAATTCACTGATTCTTTACAAGCGATGATCGATTATTCGCATGTGAAAGGTGATAGTAAGTTTTTGCTTTATACCAATAGTGCTTTTAATGTAAATCCCAATAGTTTTGAGTTGAATCTGAATGAGTTTGATGCACTCACCTTTGGTACAACTTATCAAGTTAGCCCTAAATTGCGTAGTACTTTAGCGTATGGCGCAATGTTTGCAAAAGATAATAATCAATTTGCGCAACAAGCATTTGCGGATACAACGCAGAACAAAACCTTACAACAAGGTTGGTGGAACATCATGTATTCACCAGTTACTCCGATTACGTTTGGTTTGGAATATATCTATGGCGAACGTAAAACCTTTAATGGTCTAAAAGGTAAGGATAACCGCGTAGGCGCAATGGCTCGCTACAACTTCTAGCCTAATCCTATAAACGTAATCATCCGTGGAAACCAATCGCTTCATTTGGTTGAGTTCTTACAAAGAACTGTATGCTTTTTATTAAGTTGATTGAGTTTTCACTCATTTTGAGAGTTACTATTTTATTAGCTACACGATGGAAAAACCGTCTAAAAGACTAATAAAATAAACGGAAGAAGATATGGAATTTACTTTTAATGGTTTTTATACCCTGATTTCAGCCGTCATTGTGCTGCTGTTAGGGCGTTTTCTTGTTAATCAAATTGATTTCTTGCGTCGTTACAATATTCCTGAACCTGTAGCTGGTGGTTTGGTTGCAGCTGTTGTTTCGCTATTGGTACATTCAATGTGGGGTTATAGCATTGTTTTTAGTAGCCAATTACAAACGAGTTTTATGCTGATTTTCTTTGCTTCAATTGGTTTGAGTGCCAATTTTATGAAGTTGAAAGAAGGTGGACTTGGGCTGGTTATTTTTCTGGTCTGTGTTGCTTCGTTTATTGTGGTTCAAAATGCTGTCGGTATGAGCCTCGCAACGCTTTTAGGTATTGATCCTTTGGTCGGATTGATTGCAGGCTCAATCACTTTAACAGGTGGACACGGTACAGCAGGCGCGTGGGGTGAAATTCTTGAAACTCAACATGGAATTCAGGGTGCATTAGCGCTAGGCATGGCAAGTGCAACTTTTGGTTTGATCATTGGCGGCATCATTGGTGGGCCACTTGCAAAACTATTAATCAATCGTTATAGCCTTGCTCAAGAGCAATCATCCACTGCAATTAAGAATCGTGATACCCATTTAGATCAACATCCTGATGAACTCGCACCATTTGAAAATCCACATCAAGTGCGTTTAATTACGGCCGATAATGCGATTACCACATTGGGTATGTTTGCGGCGTGTCTAGCATTTGCTGAGTTTATGACAGGTTATAGCAAAGGCACATGGTTTGAGTTACCAACCTTTGTATGGGCATTGGGTGGTGGTGTCATCCTGCGTAATATTTTAGAAAGCGTATTAAAAGTTGATATTTTTGATCGTGCAATCGATGTGTTTGGTAATGCATCTTTGTCACTTTATTTAGCGATGGCATTGTTGTCATTAAAGTTGTGGCAGTTAGCCGATTTGGCTGGCCCGCTGGTTGTAATTTTGGGTGCACAAACCATTACCATGGCGTTGTATGCAGCATTTATTACTTTCCGTGTCATGGGCAAAAATTATGATGCAGCAGTTCTTGCTGCTGGTCACTGTGGTTTCGGTATGGGAGCAACGCCAACAGCTGTTGCTAACATGCAAGCAATTACCAACATGTATGGACCATCACATAAAGCATTTTTAATTGTTCCGCTTTGTGGTGCGTTCTTTGTTGATTTAATTAATGCAACAGTAATTCAATTAATTTTGAAATTCTTTGCCTAAGTCGGATCAAAAGCCCCATGTGGGGCTTTTTTGGTTCATCCATTGTTATCGTATATGTACGGGCGTACATAAAATATTTAAAAGCGAATAAGTGATGAATGAAAAATTAAATGACACCCTGATGGCTTGGGTAAGTTTTTTTAATGATCCTTTATGGGACTTTCTGGTCATTTTCCTACTAGCAGTAGGGATTTTCTATACTGTTGCAACGAAAGCAGTACAGATCAGAATGTTCTTTCATAGTATCAAAGTCATGAAAGGCAGCCGTAAAGGCGAAAAAGATACGCACGGATTGACACCATTTCAGGCGTTTGTAACGGGCTTAGCCAGTCGAGTTGGGGTGGGTAATATTGCGGGTGTAGCAATCGCAATTGCGATTGGTGGTCCTGGTGCTGTGTTTTGGATGTGGTTTACCGCAATTTTGGGTATGAGTTCAGCGTTTATTGAATCTTCACTCGCTCAGTTATTTAAAGTCAGAGATAGTAATAGTAAGCAATTCCGTGGAGGACCTGCTTATTACATTACTCAAGGCTTACGCAGTAAAACCTTTGGTGTGATCTTTGCACTTGCCCTCATTTTTACTTATGGTTTTGTTTTTAACTCAGTTCAAATCAATGCGATTGCCAATGCTTCTTCTCATGCGTGGGGTTGGGATAAAGCGAATCTGATTGCACACTTGGGTGGCGTTGATCTCGAAATTTCATGGGTAGGTCTTGCACTTGTCGTTATGGTTGCATTAGCAATCTTCGGTGGTATCAAACGTATCGCAAAATTTGCGGAAATGTTTGTGCCGTTAAAAGCAGGTCTCTATTTGGCAGTTGCTTTATATATTGCGATTAGTAATTACGAGTTGTTGCCAGGCATTTTCAAACTCATTTTCACTGAAGCATTCCAGTTTAATGCAGCTGCAGGTGGCTTCTTTGGTGCCATGATTTCTATGGCTATGATGCAAGGGATCAAACGTGGTTTGTTCTCAAATGAAGCGGGTATGGGTTCTGCGCCGAATGCTGCCGCGGCATCAGATGTAAAACACCCTGTGAACCAAGGTTTGGTCCAAATGTTGGGTGTGTTTGTCGATACCTTCATAGTATGTACAAGTACTGCGATTATTATCTTAGTTTCGGGTGTCTATCACGATGCTGGATTTGTTGGTGTTGAACTCACGCAGCGTGCTTTAGAAACTCAGGTCGGAAGTTGGGGCGGTGATTTCCTCGCGATTTTATTATTCTTATTCTGTTATTCGGCTGTTTTAGGTAACTATGCTTATGCCGAAGGTAATATGCAGTTTATTAATAATAATCCAAAAGTGATGTTCATCTTCCGAGTGCTCGTATTAGTGATGGTGTACTTCGGTGCGATTGGTAGTGTTCCACTGGTTTGGTCATTAGCAGATTTGTTCATGGGTATTATGGCGACCATTAACTTGGTAGCAATCTTACTATTAACACCTATAGCACGTACTTTATTGAAAGACTACACCTCTCAGTTAAAGAAAGGCATTCAAGAGCCTGAATTTAAGATTGATAATTATCCAGAATTGAAGAAAAAAGTAGATTCTGATATCTGGTAAGCTATTGAATTGATGAAGGCTTACTTCACTAAATTAAAGCTCCTTTCGAGGGGCTTTTTTTATGAATATATTGTGGATATATACATAAAAATTGATACAGCATTTCACGAATAATGGCGTTAAAATTAAAAGATAGAACCACGTAGATATGGCAAGACAGCATATGAAACAGCTTAAATTATTGACGCTTGGACTTTCAATGGTGATTTTGGCGGGTTGTCAAACGACTTCGCATTTAAAACCTTTAGTTGAAGATGCTCAAGTACAAGCAGTTGTTCAGCCTTTTGCACATATTAAACAACAAGAAAAAAGACCCGTTGTTGCGTTAGTACTCGGCAGTGGTGGGGCACGTGGATATGCTCATATCGGCGTACTTGAAGTGTTGGAACAGCAAGGTATTCGCCCTGATTTTATTGTAGGTACAAGTGCAGGCAGTATTGTAGGTTCAATTTATGCAAGTGGTAAATCCGCAGCAGAGTTGAGAGATATTGCGCTTAAGCTTAAGGCTACCGATGTAAGAGAAGTGAATGTCAGTTTAAAAGGTTTCTTTGATGGTAAAAAAGTTGAGGACTATGTGAATGAGCAAGTCCAAAACATTCCTTTACAGAAGTTAAAAATCCCGATGTATGTGGTTGCAACGGAACTAAAAGATGGCACCAAAACTGTATTCAATTATGGTAATACAGGCCAAGCAGTACGCGCATCTGCTTCGATTCCGAGTATGTTTGTACCAACCAAGATCCGTAATGTGGAATATGTTGATGGTGGTCTAGTCAGTCCTGTGCCTGTGCAGGTTGCACGAGATTTAGGTGCAGATGTGGTGATTGCAGTGGATATTTTGGCACAACCTATTCATACCGAAACCAGTAATGTTTGGGGGCTGTTCAATCAAAATATCAACATTATGCAAGGACGTTTAGCTGAAGAAGAATTGAAAAATGCAGATATTGTCATTCAACCTGATCTACGTGAAAAAGCGCATATCTTTGATATCAAAGGTCGTGAAATGACTATGCAAGCAGGTATTGATGCTGCAAAAGAAAAATTGGCTAATATTCAATGGGTAATTAAAAGCAAAACAAAGCAAGTTGATTTAAATCAACAGGATTTAGCTTTAAAAATGAGTAGCCTTGAGCCATAGTTTCCGCAAAATATTGAATTAACGATAGACAACGATAAGATTTAAGTTCGTCTATCCAGTCGATGTTTATTAAACAAATTGTAAATACGATACAAAAAGCTATCAAAAAATTGAGAAAACAGGTAAATAACTACCATTCATTAAACTTTTTTATCAGACAAATTTAAGTTTGAAATTATAGGATGACGTTCTAACGTCAATAGCAACACTACAAGGATTGTTAAACGCGATGTTTAAATCTTTTTTTCCTAACCCACGCTTGTTCTTTATTTCAGTCGTTGTGTGGTTAGCCCTGAATATGCTGCTTTGGTATACAGGTGGTCATAGTTGGGGTGAATATCTTGGTTTTCCTAAAGGGTATGCCGATGCTGAACTTTCGGTCGGGGTCAGCCGTTTTTGGGAATCGTCATCACTCTGGTTCTATTTGTGGTTTATAGTTGCTACAGGGTTATTTGCAGGGTTCTGGCGGTTTTTTTCTGATAACAAGTGGCAAAACTGGTCAATATTGGGATCTGCATTCATACTGTTTAATATCTGGTTTGCAGTACAGGTGAGTGTTGCTGTCAATGCTTGGTATGTTCCATTCTGGGATTTGATTCAGAGAATGTTGACCAATGGTGGTGGGAATATTGCTGATTTATATAGAGAATCAATGGTGTTTCTATATATTGCAATGGTTGCAATTACTCTTGCCGTCGTAAATTCTTTTTTTACCAGTCATTATGTATTCCGTTGGCGGACAGCAATGAATGAATATTATACTGAACACTGGCAGCAGTTACGTCATGTAGAAGGAGCAGCGCAACGTGTGCAGGAAGATACCATGCGGTTTGCTACGATTGTGGAAGATTTAGGGGTTGAGTTTGTCAAGTCTGTGATGACACTGATTGCTTTTTTACCCTTATTATTTCAGCTTTCAAAACATGTTCCTGTGATTCCATTGGTTGGAGAGTTACAATATTCTTTGGTCTGGGCTGCCATTACATGGGCAATCTTCGGTACAGTTTTACTCATGGTGGTAGGTGTTAAATTACCAGGACTACAGTTTAATAATCAAAAGGTTGAAGCAGCATACCGTAAAGAATTAGTTTATGGTGAAGATCATGCTGATCGTGCACAACCTGCAACGTTAAAAGAGCTTTTTGGACGTGTTCGTAAAAACTACTTTCGATTATATTTTCACTATACGTATTTTAATTTAACCGCCTCATGGTATGGTCAACTAGATGTGCTTTATAGTTTAGTCGTCCTATTTCCTGCAATTGCGGGGGGATTATTAACACTCGGTTTAATTAATCAGATTCGTGGTGTCTTTATACAAGTTGGGACATCTTTCCAGTATCTTGTTAGTTCATGGAAAACGATTATTGAACTGTTATCGATTCGAAAACGTTTAAAAGCGTTTGAATCCATTCTTGATAGGGACTAAGTTCTTTATCAATAAAAAACCTGCAACTAGCAGGTTTTTTTGTGTCCATGATTTGATTAGTGAGTCGCGTTGTAAAAGTTTAGAATAGCTCCAACCAAATGCTGTTGTGATTGATCAACGGTGACTTTGATTTCTCTAAAGTTAAACGTGTCTTCATCTTGATATTTGGCTACGCCATGTGTTCTGTTATTCAGCTTAGGAATTTGATAACTAAAGAAAGCGATTTGTTTTGAAGGGTGTACGATCTTAAGTAATTTAAGCGGATCTTGATAACCGCCGTATTCATATTCCACACTTTGTTTTAAAAGATGCGGAAAATAAAGCGTCGCATTTGGCATGCCGCAACCTACACAAAATGATGAATCATAAAGCTGAATTACTTGTTTCTGATTTGGACTCATAATTAAGGCAGATCCAGTACCATTCGCTCCTGCATTTGATTGTATGTCTTGCCAATTTCTAGGTACAAGCACAATTCCTATTTCAGGAATAGCCCATAACTTGAGTTGTTCAGCTTGTTTAGCATCTAATTTAAAATCGAAATGACAGCTTTTTGCGGAACATGATTTAAAGTCTTTTAATAAACCATCTTCCACAGGGTTGAGTACGGTTACCCCGTAAAAAGGCACTCGAACATCATTTGCAAAAGAAGCTTCACCGAGAGGGTAAATTTGATTTTCTGCTTTTCGTTCTTTTGCACTATTTGAAAACTGAGGGAAATTTGCTTTAAATACTGTAATTTCAGCATGAGTGGCTGAGGAGAACATACTCATTAAAATCATGGGAAATAAAATTGTTCTTTTCATTTTTAAATTTGACCAAACTCAGTTTGCTTTAAGCTAGTATCTTCTGCAATAAAATGACATATGACAAGTGTAGATCAGCCCTTTAAACTGTTTCAAGTTTGATAATAAATATGAGTAATACAGAATGATACCAGTGAAGAATATACTTTCAGTTTGCTGCTTTATGGCACTCAGTTCTACTAGCTTCGCACAAGAAATCAAAGGTATTTCATTTTCACATCAAGATTGGGAAATTTACTGTAGTAATACAGGATCATGTCGTGCCGCTGGTTATCAAAATGAAGACGGGCAAAATGAACCTGCATCGGTGTTATTAACGCGCAAAGCTGGAGCAAAGCAAACAGTCAGTGCCGAGTTCGCGCTTGCAAATTTTGAGCAAGAATCACTGCCAGCAGCTAAACTCCAAAATATTCATTTTTATGTGAATGGAAAAGATTTGGGTCAAGTCTCTGTTGATGGCACTGAGTTCCCAATCATGGGGAAACTTTCTACAAATCAGGTGAATGGCTTATTGCAACAAGCCAAACAAAAGACAGATATTGTCTTTAAAAATTCAAATGTCCAATGGCAAATCTCTGATGCAGGTATGACAGCTAGTTTATTGAAAATGGATGATTTTCAAAAACGGATTGGCACAGTAGGCGCATTGATTAAAAAAGGCAGTACTGATGAATCTAAGATTCTAGCTGCTCAGCCTAAACTTGTTGTGGAAAAGGTAAAAACAGCCGATAAACCTTATCTCACGCTACAACCTAAAACGAAACAGTATCAATCCGTGTATTCACTTTTAATGGCAGCACAACCTATCCCCAAAGAGGAGGGATTCTGTGAGGGCATCTATAATGGTGATGGAACAGAATCGCAACCAATCGAGCTTTATAAGCTAAGTAACAATAAAGTATTGGCGATGACTTTGTGTTGGCGAGCAGCCTATAACGAAGGTTATGGTGCATGGGTACTCGATCAATCATTAACAGGAAAAGCGGCTTTCGTGACGGAACATGCCTCTGACTTTGGTTTAGGAGTGATGAGTAGTGCACAAAAAGGTCGTGGCATAGGAGATTGTTGGTCAAGTGATGAATGGGTCTGGGATGGTCAGAAATTTGTACATACCAAAGAGATGTGGACAGGCATGTGTAAAGGGCTTGCTGCGGGTGGGGTTTGGGAACTTGATCAAATTGAAGCAGTTGTAAAATAGCATTTTGAATAAATAAAAATAGCCTAAGGAAATATCATGCTGAATAATAAAATTCATTTACGTGGGCTGATTTTAACTGTTTCATTCAGTTGTTTTAGTTCCTCAATTTTTGCTGCACCGTTGCAGATTTTAGAGTTCAAAAAGGGGAAACTCAGTCAGGTTGAGCAAAGTCAAATTTGTGAACAACTTAAAGGTGTCTGTCCACAGCAAGCACAATGGCGCAGTTTGAAAACTACGGATCAAAATCTATGGTTATTGTCAGGAAGTGATATTGCTCAATTTCATCTATCGCAAACTGGACTGAAATTAACTCATCAGTGGCATATACAATTAGCACCCTCTGAGGAAATGGTACGGACTAGCCAATATATTTTTCCTAAACTATTTCCGATGACTGAAAACCGTTATGCGATTGCGCAGATTGATACCTTTTCAGAAATGTATTCTGGTGGTGGCGCGGGGATTGAGCGTGCTAGTTTTTATGAATTAAAGGATTCAGGGCAGACACATCGTTTTATTGAAAATTATCCTTTTAGTTTTAATCGCATGATTCGGGCATGTTTCTCTGAACAGGATTATGAAACTTCTAAAAGTAAATGCCATGATGAAGATCGTTTGAGTCTAGAGATTCGTCCGATTAAACCGATGTTGTGGCAATTCCGTTATCGTTACAGTTTAGAAGTATCACCAGCATCAGATTCAGGTGAGAAATCATTTAAGGGTAGTCGTAATCTCAATATTGATCTAAACAAAGCACCAAAGCAGCCAAATATTCCTGCACATTGGGATTATCAAGGACAAGGTTAAGTTCGGGTTTTACATTTTGCCTAAGTTTTCAGGCTTTGGGCTTACGCAATTTACAGCGTCATAACAGATGATTTGTATAGTGCGTGGTACAAAGAGACTGATTGCAATTTGGAACTGTGCTTATGTCTCATGTTTATACTTCTGCCCGCCGTAAATTTTCTCATTTGAGTCGTTCAGTGTTGATGGCTGCGGCTGTGTTGGGAACAACCCAAGTGGCAATGGCAGGGCCAACAGTCGATCAACTCAGTGATTGTTTGGTTAAAGCGACTACCGCAGCAGATAAGACTACGGTGTTGCAATGGACGTTTACGGCTTTGGCTGCACATCCTGATTTAAAATCTTTTAGTAATGTTACGTCTGAACAGAAGAATCAGTTAGATCAGAAATTGGCACAGGTTTTACAGCGTGTGATTGTGGAGCAGTGTTCTACAGAGACTAAGGCGGTGATTCAGGCAGAGGGAATTCAAGCGGTTGGGGAGGCTTTTCAGCAGTTAGGTCAGAGTGCAGGTGAGGATATTGTCAAAGACCCAGCGGTCAGACAGCAGTTGCAAGGCATGTTGCGTTATATTGATTTAAATAAGTTAGTCACGACTTTTTTAACACCTGATATTTGGAATAAGTTGGGTGTGTTGAGAGGGCAGTGATTGATTTCATATTGCTGAACTTGGTTTTAAAAACTGTTTTGAAGCGGTTTTCTTATTTGTTGAATTTAACCCGAATCGCGGATA
>NZ_LBMZ01000111.1:0-88741 GCF_001005525.1 Acinetobacter sp. AG1
AATGATGACTTGTTGCTGCATAATATTATTCCTTATCAGTTTTTCATGACTTGATGTTTCGGGACTATCTTACTCTAACTCAAATCAGGATTGGAATTCGTACTTTGTTTGGTCTATGTTTTTAAAAGTTCTTGGAAAAATATTCAACCACCCATAACATTTGGTGATTTTTCTCATAAATCAAAACTTTCTGTTTTTTACATCAAAATAAATTTTATTATATAAATTAATAACATATAATAACTTCAATGAAAAACCCTTCAATACCCACTTATGTTAAGCATTTAGCGATTATTACTATCGTTATAGCTAATCTATGTGTGTTTCCTATTTTTCTAATGACTATAGATAGATTTTTAAAAATCAAACAAAAAAAGAATATAATTTACTTTCATAAAGGGGAATAACATGCGATTTTTATTTTTTTTAATCATATCAATTTCAATTGTAGGCTGTAGCTCAACTCATTTAAAACCTACAAAAATGTATAGTGGTGAAATTAAGCCAAAAAATGAAATAGCTATGATTTATATCGACTGGATAGGAGCTGGCCATTATTTTAAGGCTGGTAGTGCAACAATATACGAAGTTAATGATCAAAAAGTGTCTAAAAATCAATCTTTTTTTGGAAGTAATCAGTTAATCAGTGTAAACCCTGAAGAAATAAATTTAACGGTACATTCACTAATTATAGGTAGTTTTTTAGATACATACAGAGGGTTTGAAGCTTGGAATGTCTATACTCCAGTTCCTCCTTTCAAAGCAGATGCAGGAAAAATATATATTTTATGCCCTCATGGAAAAATAAGTAAAGGACCCGAAGATATTAAATTTAATGTTCACATATACCCCTTTACAGAAAATGAAATTTTCCAAAACAAAGGTCTGCCAGATTTCACTGCACGCCCTTGTAAAAACAGTGAAGAATTAAAAAACACTTCCCACAATAAGTAAGGTCTATTTTATTAGACAGGATTAGCCAACAGTTCGACTAAACCTATCTAAGCTATTTTATTTGAATAAATATTGTCTATTTTATTTTGTTCCACCATTTACATGATGGAACAAAAATGATTTAAGCAACTATTTTGCTTAAATTAAAGCCATTAAACTTTCAATTTCTTCAACGGTTTTGATTACATTTTTCGTCAAAACCAATGGTCCATTTTCAGTGACAACAATATCGTCTTCGATACGAATCCCGATACCACGCCATTTCGCATCAACCGTTTCATCATCAGGCGCTACATATAAACCTGGCTCAACGGTGACTACCATTCCTGCTTCATAAGCACGCCAGTCTTCGCCCGTTTTATAAGCACCCACATCATGTACATCCATACCGAGCCAATGACCTGTACCATGCATAAAGAATTGACGGAATGCTTCACTCTCAACCAACTCATCCACATTGCCACTCATTAAGCCAAGATCAACCAAACCTTGGGTTAAAATCTTTACAGCCACTTCATGTGGATATTTATAGTGATTGCCAATACGAGTTGCATCAATGGCAGCCAATTGAGCACCTAAAACAATATTATAAAGTGCTTTCTGCTCAGGACTAAACTTGCCATTGACAGGGAAAGTACGGGTAATATCCGATGCATAAAACTCATATTCACATGCAGCATCAATCAAAACTAAATCACCGTCTTTTAAAGGCTTGTTATTTTCAACATAATGCAAGATACAAGCATTTTCACCACCACCGACAATGCTGTTATAAGCAGGTACACAACCATTTTTACCAAAGATATAATTCAGCTCGGCTTCAAGCGCATATTCCATCATATCTGGCTTTACATTTTGCATAGCAAGCGTATGCGCCTCTGCACTGATATTGGCTGCGATCTGCATTAACTCAATTTCTTGTATTGATTTTTTCAAACGCATTTCATCAACAATACGGTCCAACTGAACCACTTCAGCGGGTGCGGCACCACCACGACGCTGTTGTGCATCTGCTTTTTGGATCCATTGACTGACACGTGCATCAAATTCCGCATTTTGGCCAATACGATAGTAAAGACGCTGTTTATTTAACAACTTGTCGATAATTTCTTCATCTAGCAGATCAATTGCATACGCTTCATCTGCATCATAGATTTCAATCGCACCATCAATCCCAGCACGATAGCCATTCCAGATTTCCATTTCACGATTACGTTCACGGCAGAACAAGCTATAGCTATATTCCTCACCTGCTTCAAAAGTTTCAATGATTGCAACCGCTTCTGGCTCGGCGAATCCAGTCAGATAATAAAAACTACTGTCTGCACGATATTTATAATCCGCATCGCGATTACGATACATTTCTGCTCGAGTCGCAATAATTGCAATGCTATTGCTGCCTATTTGTTTAGCAAGAAGATCACGACGTTGTTTGAAATCGGCTTGACTTAATTTCATATTGTCCTTCTGATGAAGATGAATGATTGTAAGTATCTTTATTTATACGAGCTTAAGGCACCGCCCGAGTTAACTCGGACGATGTGGGGTGAACATTTCGACAACCGTTTGCGGATCAGTCGCCTGATTATCTTGATTTCTGCTTTTGGCATGAAAGTTTTTCAATAATGAACTTTCAGCGACAGGAATCTTAGTACGACCAATTGATAAACTCACAGGAATCAAACGTACAAACTCATACAATTCCTGATAGCTTTCTTCACCCTCTTCATCATTATCAGAGTCTTCAAACTCAACTGCTGCAACATCTTGTAAATGTTCAATCAGCTCTTGTTCTTCACCACGAATATGACCCGAAGCCAAACCAAAACCTAGGACTACGCCTGCGCACCAATCGGCTAAAGCTTGCACACGATCTACAAGCAAATGGCTATCATCTGGAAGCATAGGCAAATAATCTAATTCATCATCTGACAAAGCATGAGAAACATCTTCTGCTTCATCCGTTAAACTTTCTAGTGCTTCTGGCTGTAAAGCTGGCACGTTGAGGGTGTTTAAAATTTGTGACCATTCATCGGTGGTTGGCGCTTGTGTGACACAAACTATACCTGTGAGTAAACCATGTAACTCACTTGGACTTGAAATTTCTTCAATCCCATTAAAATGAGCATTCCATTCCGTCCAACCTGAAATATCGTCTTGCATTCGTTTATCCAATCTCTATACTGCTGTATATATTACCTTTGATTGCAACTCTGTGCGACCTTCGTTATGTTAGAACAATTACAGCGTCTACAAGCGCATATTGGTGTTTTAAAAACACGCTTACATCATTTAGAGCGAGAGAATACTTCGCTTACTGAGGCTAAACAATTAGCTGAAACTGACCACCATGCACAAGTTGTGCAGAAAAATAGCATCATCACGCAAAAGCAGGAAGAAGTTGATAACTTAACTGAACAATTGTCTCAGTTACAAGATCAATTTAAACAACTGAATCAAGATGCAACAACTTTAGCGGAACGTTATAGCCGTTTAGAGAAAAGTACCACTGATTTAAAAAACCGCTTCCAAGAGATTTTGGCTGAGCGTAATGACTTACGTGTAAATAAAGAGAAGTTACAAGCACAGCAACGTCATAGTCAGCAAGAAATTCAAGATTTACAACAAGATCGTGATCGTTTGTTACAGAAAAATGAGTTAGCAAAATCTAAAGTTGAGGCGATTATTCAACGTCTTTCAATTTTAGGTACTGCACAGGATCAACATGCACAAGAAATTCAGCAACTCGCGCATCCAAATGCTGAAACTCAAGAGGAAACCTGATCATGAGTGAACCCATTGTTGTTGAGCTTCGCTTAATTGAACAGACCTTCCGTCTAAATACGACCGAAGATAAGCGAGAAGAACTTGAGCGTGCCGCTGAATTTTTAAATCAAAAGTTTCATGATATGCGCCGTAACGCACCACGTGTTGAACATAATAAACTTGTTATTATGGTTGCACTGCAAATGGCTCAAGAAGTGTTTAGCTTAAACAAATCATTACAGGAATATGCACATTGTGAGCATTTACTCCAAACGATTTTGGAAGATATAGAACAAACTGTTGAGTAAAATTGCACAAAGCCTCATCAATTAATAATTATCTTTACAAGTAGCGATTGTCATCGTGTAAAGATCAGTTATACTAAAACTGTCTCTAGGGTGTTCGCCAGTACGTCTAGTCCCCTGCCGATACTTAAATTTATGGATGTGTCCTGTATATTTTGAGTGTATGCCTACCCCGAGTAGGAAACCCAGTAAGTATGCGTCACCTCCACCTTGAACTCATCGGGTTCAGGGTAACGACCATGCAGCGGCATCTCTGGAGCAATTTTTTAATTATAAAAACAACAACTTATAACAACAAGAGCAGTTTAAAAACCTATTATTTACAACGGATTTAATCAAAAATAGGCTTATAGTAGGCTTCAAAAATATTGTGTTATATTGCCGTGTATCGTTTCGTACTTTTTAAATACCCATGAGCCAAAGATATAAACTTACAAAGACATTTATAGACAGCATCCCTCTCGAAGAAACTGGAAGCAAATTCTATCGTGACTCAGTAACGATCGGCTTTGGCTTAATCGCGACAAAGACGAAAACCTATTTTGTTGAGACGAGAATGCCCGATGGAAGAAATAAAAGGAAATCTATTGGTAAACATGGTGTCTACACTCTTGAACAAGCGCGAACCGAAGCGAAAAAAATATTATTGATGATGCACCAAGGTATTGATCCAGTTGCTCAGAAAAGACAATTAAAATCAGATTTTAAATCTGAAAAAGAATCTAATGAATCAATTCCAACACTTGAAAAAGCTTATGAAGTATATAAGAGCAAAAAGAAGCTTAGTAAAAATACTATTGATGCATATGATCGATGCGCAAATGACTATTTTAAAGAATGGAAAAATATCAAAATAACCGATATTTCTCAAAGAATGACTTTAAATAAACACATGGATTTGTCTCAACGAAGTTTAGCGCAGGCAAATTTAGCAATGAAGTTTTTATCTGCAGTCTATAACTTCAATGCATCAATTCTTTATAACGATAATGATGAAAAAATTATTACTGAGAAAAGCCCTGTAGGGGTTATTTATAAAGAGAAAAAATGGAACAAGATCAAACGTCGTAAAGGTTACATTCGATCTGACCAGATACATGACTGGTCACTAGCAGTATGCACAACCTGGTGGGCTGGCAATCAAAACGCAAATCATCGAGGATACACTAACCAGGACTTCTTATTCCTATTGATCTTGACTGGATTTCGTAGAGAAGAAGGTGAAACTCTTGAGTGGTCAAATGTTGACTTAAAGTACGGAACTATAAAAATTCAAGACCCCAAAAACCATGAAGATCTCCTTCTACCAATGGGGGAAATGCTTTGGTATATAATGTCTGAACGGAAAAAACTTGCTGGCAATAATAAGTATGTTTTCGCTGGTGATACGCTTGATTCACACATCGTTGATAAGCGTGAAGCACGGTATACGATAATTGAAACAACAGGCATTCAATTTACATTTCACGACTTGCGTAGAACCTTTGGAACGATCGCAAACAGCTTAGCAATCGGCAGTTATACAATTAAAAAACTAATTAATCACACTACTGAAGATGATGACAATGATGTGACTGATGGATATGTTCAGGTAACTTTTGATGATCTTCGTAAAGCTATGAATATGATTGAAAATGTTGTGCTGTCTGATATTTCCAAAGCTTTAATCAAAAATAGAATTTACTTTGAACAAGACAAATCAATAAGAAATATTCAAGAAAAATGGATGGAGCATAATGATAATATTGTCAAAAATTATGCATTGTAATCTTCATTAACAGGCTGATTAAAAGATGAAATCAACAGGGCAATTCATAAACGATACACTTCAACACTCATTCCTTATTTTATGGAAAGAAGATAAGCAAAAATGGGAAGTTGGTTGTGCTTTGTTAAAAATAAACCTGCAAGCTGACACATATGCTGAAGCAATTCAATCATTAGCAAAAGCTATTTTAGATTACAAGTTATCACATGAATTCTCTGAAATAATAGAGAACGATAAAGAGGATTACTTAAAATCTAGTAAATAATGTTTTACATAACCTTTAAAAAGCGACACGAAATGTCGCTTTTTACTTTACCCACAATCCTTTGAATTTGAATTTATTAAATGATGGCTATAAGATCAAACTTGATTCTGTAACTTAATCAAGAGTAACTATTATGGCCTCTAAATCTATCCCTATCGAAAACCAAGACTTCCCCCAAGACAACTTCGCACAAGATTCTTTTGATGAATCTATCCAAGAATCATTTGATGACGTAACTCAAGAATTAGACAATGATTTTAGCCAAGATCAAATTTATGACGATATTGCACAGCTTGAAGCACCTGAAATAGTGAACCAACAGAAAAAGAAAAGGTGATTTGTATGAGACCCTATTATCTTAAAAATGGCAATAAATATATGCACATAGAGACTGACTTATTTGAAGATTATCAAGACTATTCTGACATCAGTGCTATGTACAATCAGAAGTACATTTTTTCAGAAAAGAAAGAAGGTGCTAAAGAGTTTCACACAAAAGATGATGCTGAACGATATTTGACTTTATATCGACGAAAACTGAAAGGTTTTGTTGCAGTGACTGAATAAACTTATAATTGTGAAAATATTTGCTCAGAAAACACATTATCTCTCAGTTTTAGCGCAGATTTTTGCACATTTTATTTAAAAAATGCAGTTATAAAAACGCTCACTATCAATGAAGATGATGAGCGTTTCTAAATTAGGCTTCAGTGACACCAGTTGCCTTTACATTACTTAGAATCGGCAAGTCATAACGATGATCGGCAGGTTTGTTAGCTACGCCATACCACATAAAAGCTTCAAAATCAGATTCGCTATATAATGCATAACAAACCATATTTGACTGATTACCGCCAAGGCATACTAGCTTACCGCTTGATTTATCTTTACCGATAACAAAGCAAACATGACCACCACCAATACGGGTTTTAACTGCTACGCAACCGTAAGCTGGTTTTGTAAGTTTAGTTCCACCACTTAAATACGCTAAAGCTCGAAACCAATCTTTAGGGAATTTAATGCCTGCGGTTTGTAAACAGTGAGCAACGAAAGTTCCACACCAAGGCGTTTCGTCATCCATCCACCATGCGCCAAGTGCTTTTAACCAGCTTAAAATGGTTGGTGAATGTTTAAATTTGCTTGTATCTTCTTTCAAACCGATATGCTTTCGCGCTTCAGCAATCCAAGGCAATTCAGGATAATTGCTCATTCTTCATTCACCCCTTTAATCTCTTTTTTGACTTCTTTTGCTACTTCAAAAATCGTCGCGTTCTCACGAGAATTGATATAGTTAAAGGTCCAACGAACAATGGCCCAAAAAGGCAATCCGCAACAAAAAATGATTCCACCTAAGGCACACATACCGAACCAGTTTGACGACCAGTCATGTAAGCCAAATCGTTGAACGACAAGTGAACCACCTGCAATACTTCCAACGAGTGTCGTTACAAGGGAAATGACCCATTCTTTTCTTGATCGTGGTTCACGAGTCATGACAACAATCAAATATGCTAAAGACGCTGCAATAGACAAAATTGTGATCAGACCATAGAACTTCACAATTGCTGCTGCCCCCACTCCACTACTTACTGGCTCAGCCATTTTGTAATTCACCTAAGTTTTATTTAGATTTATTTTGAAGGATTGAAATTCTATGATTGAGATGATGTTCCAATAAAAAAACCATCTAAAAATAGATGGTTTTTTCAAGATTTGCTAAATATGGCTTATAGCTGCTAAGCAGAAATAGAATCCGCCATTTTCATCTTCTACAAAAGTCTGATTATCTCCTTGGTTGTGGATAAAGCTGGTATTAGATACGGGTACAAATCTAAATCTATGAGGAACATTATCAATATTTTGCATAAACATTGATCCATCCCAATCCCCTGTTATTTTTCCTGAATAAGAAGTTAGAAGCTGACTTAATGCATTTGAAATTTCACCGACATATGGCTCTGTTTCATCATCGATATAAATCTGCCAATTACCAGTTATGAAAAAGCCTATATTTTCTGTAGCTCCTTCACAACTAATGATTTGAGGGATTTCAGGATCCACAACCACTTGCCCGACACGTAAAACTTGAACACTAGGCACACCCGTGTCTAAACAATCTTGTACAGCTTGATAATCAATATTTGTAGGCTCATGGCCCAATTGACCGCGAATGTTACCTTGGTGAATGGTCATTGGCTTATCCACTCGACCACGCTTAAATCGACCAACAATTAAGGCTGAAGTTAGCCCTTCTTTAGTTTGTGTTCCGGTCTTGTCTACTGTGCCTTGGCTTTGTATGCCAACAGCCTCACCTAATATCTTTGTTGTGTTCATCTTCTAGCGCTCATATTGTTGAAACATTTAATGACTTCATTGCCAAGTTTGAATAATGCATTGTGTCGTTGTGCTTCAATTTCTATTTCTTTTTTTCTCTCGTCCCAAGCATCTGAAGCGTAATAATCTGCTTCAAAACTTACAGGCAAACTTAACGCATCGAATAATGACATCTTGCAATGGTTTGATAGATTCTGAGCTGTACTAAGTAAATGACTTGTCCAGCTCTTTGATGATTCCGATAAAACAGGTAGAGGCACGAAATCGGATAGGCGCGTCATCTGCACCTCTTTGTACTACGAAACCTTCGTTGTTCACACTCAACTCTAAATGAGTAAAAAGCTTGCTATTTAGCTTTAAGTAATCAAGATAGATCAGATTAAATTCACTCTGAGGAAGCGTTTTTAAATAGCCAAGACGTTGAGAAAATTGCTGCTTATAAACTTGATCGATAGCACTACGGTCTGGGAATTGCCCTAAGTGCTCATGATTTTCATACTTAATCTGGAATGCTAATAAACAGGCAATCCATTCTGCTGCATTCATGCAGTGTGCTTCTAAATACTCTGCTTCACTGCCACTGACATGGCGTACAGTTACCCCGACTTCTGATACTTCATGAATCCAATCAGAATTTTCTTTAAAGCAATTCGAAAAATCAGTATTTGTTGAAAATAAGGTATTCGTCTGATTTTGAACATATTTGATCATCAAGAAATATCGTTCTTGAGCTGTCATCAACAAAGGTAATTGTGGATTCTGCAAAGCTTGGGACAAAAATGACGTTATCCGTTTCTCATTCAATTTTGGATCAATTGCAGCTACTTTTAACGCTTCATTAAAAGTAATTTCATTTAACTGATAGGTTTGCCCACCAATATGTATCGGATCAAAATTTAACATTTACTATCCTTTATTCGACTTTATATAGTTTACGAACATCTTTAGCATCCCAAGCTGCTCGACTAATCAGGCTTAAATTCACAGTAAGGCTTAGTCTATTACCTTCTTTGTCAATGGGTGCAACAATCGGCGCTGATACACTTTGGAGAATAAAAGGCATATAAGTTTTGCCGTGTGTGGTGACAGTGATGTAGGGAGGAATTAACCCGGAAAACAGACCTTCTCCGCCCTCTGAAATTAAATCTGTCAGAACGGTACCTTGTGATAAATGAGTCGGTAATGACCAAGACTGGAGATACATCAATTTGTTCTCGACTTCTGCTCGAGCATCTTTTAAAGCAATAAAGAAAACACTTAAGTTAAGATGAACTGAAGCTGTAGAAAGAAAGACTTGAGTTGTATTGACTTTATTAAGATTGGTTTTGCCTTCAACACTTTTTGCAAAATCAGCTAATGGTTGAAATCCCTTACTAATCAGATCAGCTGCAGCATCACCCAAATTGTTTCGAATCGCTGTACCAGCAGCGCCACCTGAAGCCAAAGCTTGCCCAGTTTGTAGGGCAGCCATCATCATAGGCATTTTTAATTCAGGATTAGAGTTCTCAAACGGCGTTTGCCATTGGCTTTCAAAACTAATATCCCCATCAGTCAAGAATGCTCGAATTGTAGGCTGTGACAAGTCGTACGAGAAAATTGGTTCTTTAGTTTCTGCATCACGTTCCATCGTGCATAGATTAAACTCAGCAAATTTATGTTTAGACACATAACCCCAGAATGGATCAGCACTATAATCCACGGGTAAAGTTGTCTTATCAGCATTTGCTGCCTGAACACCATTGATGTCATTTGCCATAAAAAAGCCCTATCTTAATAAGGCTATTTTTGATCTATTTGAATAAGTAAAAATAAACAAGTTCCAATCATGCAGCTTGTAAAGTGGCTTCGAACTCTTTAATTTTCTTAATGATCTCAGCTGACTTGTTATAAGCCATTACGACTTCTCCAAATTGATTTACTTCAGCAAACCAATAGCTTGTTAAAATCTTTTTAATGTAATCAACGTTTAATCCATCGCCATTAAAAACATAGTTGCTACGTTCAGTTCGCATATATAAACCATAATGCTCAAGCTGCTCATCGATTCTTAATTTTCGTGGTTTGACCTGTGCATCACGAATAAGTTCAAAAAGTTGTTCAGGACTTTCTGCATGTGAGAAATTCATATTTTTAGGATAAGTTGGTGCATCTTCTGGACTTGTGTGCCTTTCAATAATCACAATACGAGTATTAACACCGGTTCCAGCATTTCTAAATGTACTTAAAGGTAATGTGATTTCACCAACTTGATAAGCTTCTTTTTCGTTTGCAATCCAACTAGAAAGCTTTTCATCCATTGCACCACGAGGAATGAGTGCCACGATTCGACCACCATCATATAAGTGTTGGAACGCTTTCTGAACATGCTTAATTGCCAAGGAACCAGCATTTCCAAACGGCGGATTCATCACAATTGCATGATACTTGTTATTAGTACCGTGGACCTCAAAACCACTAACAATTACATTCGCACCTGTATTTGCCATTTTTGCACGACTTGCCAATGATTCAGTTGGTTCAATCATGGTCAGGTTGACATCATTAGGCGCAAATCGCCCTATTGCCCCATCGCCTGCGCTTGGTTCAAGTACATCATCGCCCTTATGTACACCTGCCCATTCGAGCATTTTTAAACCTAGCGGTTCAGGCGTTGCATACCACTCTTTACCCTCACGATTATTTCGGCTTTCGGTACGCTTACCTTTTGCATAGTAATAAGTCATCGCTTTGTCGAAAGGAGATAAACGCGCAATACGTGCATTTTCTTCATCGTAAGCTTTCCCACCTACGCCATCCATAAGTGAAGGCTCATGATATTCGGCTTCTTCATATGCTTCGATAAGCGCTTGCTTAATACTCACTAAAGCATCTTCGCCCTTGGCTAAGTTATCTACTGTCTCAGCTCGCCCTGCGATAGTTTCAGCAAATGCAGTCCGTTCCCAGTTTGTGCCTGTAGTAAAATAACGCTGAATCGCATTCGAAGCTTGCCCAACTCGATAAATACGCCCTTCAGTTTGACGAAGCTTGGCTGGCTTAATAGGTTGGCCAATGTTGATATTCACCCGTTGATGTGTCCCAGTTGTATCATGCAGTGAGATACCAGTAGAACCTGCATCTGATTGAACGATCAAAATATCAAAACCACTATTATCCTGGTTAAATAGATCAACGTTTTTTTGACGATCTTTCTTAGAAACACGGCCATTAAATAACAATGCATTTGGGAAAGCACGGCGTAGTGTTACTAGTGGAGAATTATAATTACAATTTAAGCGGACTAAATCAGATCGTTCTTGAGCAAACTCTTGATATTGTGCAGCTGCATCTTCGTTATATTTACCATCAATCGATTTAAATTGATCATCTGTAAACGCAAACGGTCTAAAACCTCCACCATCGTTATAATCGTGGAAAATAATTACTTTTCGCCCTAAAGCTAAATTCTTTTTGAAAAATGGAATGCCTTCTTCTGCTTTAATTGCCTCAAGCAACCGTCGGCGCGAAAGATAGTCAAATCGCTTATTCACGAGGCTACTCAAATCAGAGAATCGACTATTTCCATTGGCATCTTTAGCATCCCAAAGGTAGTCCAAACCTTCATCAATTTTTTGACCAATGTTAGATTTGATCAATACAAATTTACGGTCATAATCAAATTTTAATTCTAGTTCACGTCCAGCCAATGCCCCATTAGATTTCAGGCTTTCAGCAAATTGTCTTTCAAAAACACCTTGGTCAACTCCCCCATCTGGACGGGTCAATTTGTTATATCTCATTCTATAGCCGAAATTAGACATATAGAATCGCTCACGCGCACCGCCTGAATTGTATCCACCAGAAGAATTATTACTAAATTGCGATTCTGGTGATGTAAAATTAAAGAGATAACCCTCAGCCCAATCCACTGTTTTGATATAGGAAAATGGTGTTGCAGATAGGAAAACGACTTTTGCACGTTTCCCAGATTGTTCTGTCCAATTCTTTTCCCATTCAACCTTATAATCATGGATAAAAGCATTCCAATCATTGATCATCTCATCGGTACGTTCTTCCTCAGGTAATGCATAAGGATCTCGCTCAGAAAACCGCATTTTTGCCCAAGTGTAGAAACCTGCATGATGCCCAGATAAAGCCCTTAAGTTATCTAATGCAGTGGTTACTTCACCGTCCGCGCTTTGCATTAATGTATGTGCTTCATCAACAATGATAAGGTCCCAATCTTTCTTACCTAAAGATTTATTTTGACCAAAGTTTGCATATGTTGTGACAACAACATTTGAATTACTACCATTGTCTTGAATGCTTGATAATTGATGTATATCAATATTTAAAGGCTTACCTGACTTCACAAAGTCACGAGCAATTTTGTCGCTTAAAGTAATAATTAGAATATTTTGAGCACCAGAATTTAAGAATCGTTTGACGGTTCCCAAACCAGTGAAGGTTTTCCCAGTACCTGTACCATTGGTAAATAACATGCCGTTGCCATTATCAATGATTAAACGTTTTTCAGCTTTGACAATATCATCACATTGTTCGGGTAACAGATAAGGTAATGCTTCACTGATATTTTCAGGATCTCCCCATTCTGTAGGCGTTCCCTCTGCCTCAGCTTGTAATTTAGCTTTACCTTCTAACTCAACTCTAACTGACTTAGCAGATTGAATAATTGATTTATTTCGCTTGTCTCTAGTAGGTGATCCTGAGTTAAAAATCGCACGGCTTCCGCTGCTGTCATCCCCTGCAAGACTGGTTGGACTTCCCCCATTTGAAGGTTCATTTCCTCTATTTCCTGCGCCAAGTAAACCTGCATCATGATTTTCTGATATGCCAATACCACTGTTTCGGTATAGCCCTTGCTCAATAGAAGCTGTTCCTGTTGTTGAAGGCGTTGCTCCATCTCCATTTGATTCAGATTGAGGAATTGCTGATCTTCCTGATCCGCGACGAAGTTCGCTAAGTTGTGCCAAATCTGAATCGGTATCTGTAACATTAGAGAAAACCTCTTTAATTAATTGCTGATCATCTGTAAGTAATGAATCTGGTAATTCGAGAATATGCTTTGCACGGATTAGTGTGTGTTGGTTATAAATAAAGGCATATGGATCGTATTCTTTTGCTGTTTTGACAGGTACGCCAGCTAAAGAAATTACAAGTAGCGACTTCCCTTTTTTGGTGATGTATTCGACAAGCTCTTGCTCACAAGCATAATAAGCAATTGCTTGATTTAGTTTAGCAATTGGTTCATTGGCCGTTTGTTTAACGATATAAGCTTGTAAATTAGAGTCTAGTTTTTGGACTGAATCATTTAAAACATAGTCAGCAACTTGACCAAGATATTGATTATCTTTGTCTGTTTCTGCGAATGATAAGATTTTTTTTGCTTCGCCCAAATCAATTTCAATTTCACCAGAAATGATTCTTTTAAAGTAAATAGTTATTTCATCTATGCTTTGTAACGTTTGAATTAATTGATCAAGCGAACTAAGAACATTTGATGGTTTTAAGGCAAAGTTATTTTCAAATATGGACATACAACCCTCAACATGGGATTTTTTAACATCCTCATGTTAAAGGCAGTAAAGTGTATGATTTTTATAACGTTCCATTTAAATTTAAATAATTAATATTCTTCATCTAACAATTCTTCTAATAAGGCTATACCTGATTTTCCAGAGCGTTGAACAAAATCAAAAACTTTTTCTATTGATGTATATACGACTTTTTGAGTTTGATGCAGGCTGACACTTTCTTTCATATAGGTAACATTAAACTTATTTAATTCGTCCTTGGACTTAGGAGGTTCAGATTCAATTGGAATAGCATCATTTTCGAAAATATCTATATTTGAATCAAATGAATATATTTCAACTTCGATCGGTTTTTTAGGAAAAAGTACAATGTTAGTACCTATTTCAGATTGTGTTGATTTAAATGAAATACCATCGAAGTTTTCAGGATGCATATATGCTAAATATTCCGCTAAGACTTGTGTTATTAGATATTCGTCCTCGTGACCATTTACTATTGGAGAACTAATTAATTTATGTAATTTCTTCAAAAACCTTCGATGTGCAGATTGATCTTGGTAATCTGAGGCAAAATAACTTATAAGCCCATATGAATTTTCTAAATATTCAAAATTTAGAATTTTCAGTTCTCTTGTAGTTTCAAACTCGCCTACTACAATATAACTTCCGATTGATGGACGCATTTCAGCTATACAAGTGTCTGCATCAAATGCTCCATAGAAATTTGATATACCTTTAGCATTCATTCGTCCTTGCTGAGCATATTCAATCGGTGGTGGAGCTAGTTCTTGAATCGGGTTTAAAATATAACGTTCACTTTCACTAAGTGAATTTGCTCTACGTGCTCTATAAATCTTCGTGTTAATTGGGAGTAATTCTATTACATTTATTTTTTCATGACTAAACCCACCATTTTTATTTTCAACTTGTATAAAACACCATAATTTATTTAAATCTTTAAAAAGGAACTCAAATAATTTTCTAGCATTATCACTAAAAAATCTTCGTTGAGTTTTGAGTTCTTCAACAAGCCAGTACCATTGCCCTTGAAGATTTAAAAAATCATATCTATTTTCCACATAATTTTTATCTTCAGAGAAAAATGGTTCATCACAATCATCTGGATGCCAATATTCAGAATCAATTATCAAATCTACCAATTTTTCTGCAAATGAAATTTCAAATCCCATAATCTCATCTACAACTTCTTGAAGGCTCAACCCTCTTTGAACTAATTCAAAAGCTTTATAATCCTTATTAAAATATGGTACATGATTACCAATTCTGAAATTTTCCTCTATTACTTTTTTTAATAATTCAGCTAAGTCTTCACAACCAATAGCTATATTTCTTTTCTCACACTCTGAACAATTATGTGTTTCATTTTTTTCTTTAATTATCTCTTCTAAAATTTCATCATGTACACAATTGATACATATTGAAAAATCTACTTCACTGTCCATGTTTAACTCAATTCTTTAAGTTATTTAAAAATAAATAAAACCTATCGAATAATCAATATTGTTTCTAATAAGCCTAAATTAATTTTTAAAAATTTAGGCTTCAGTCTATTAAAGAAATAAATATATCAACTTATGTTACATAAAGAATATCAAAAAATGGATTCGATATATTATCGAAACTATTCACTAAACTTTTCTCTAATTCATCCAAAATAAGTGCAGCTAAAGCAACGGGATCAACTTTCGAACCAGCTTGCATAATAGCATTTTGAATTATTGATTTTGATACATCCTTACCATCAAAAATGATTGCTGGAATAAATCTTTCATGTCTTTGATTGGCCAACTTGATTCGATCTAAACCAATGACAAGATGATATTTCCCGTGTGTTTCAAGCACTACAATCGGGTCCTCTTTGTCAATTTTACTTTCAACTATCTTAGGTGCATTTTCAATGATTACTTGATCTATAGGGATGTGATCATAGCTTCCATCTCTAGCCCAAGAATCGAATTCTGACCAAGTATGTTGAATCTTCTTCAACAAATCAGCCATAGATATTTTCTTAATGCCTCCTAAGCCCTGCCAACCTTTTTCATAATTTGATAAATAAATTTCCTTCGCTTCTTCTTTTGATTCAGCACCAATAATGACTTTTTGCTCATCGAAATGCCCGTTATTATCTAACTGTTTGATGATATAGGCGCATTTAGGTTCAACGGCCAAATGATTTTTCACAAAAACATCAATTTCATCACCATCTGCACCAGTAGTATTTTCAATAAAACCATAGTGATGCTTCATCGTGATTTGCCATTCATTCCCGTTAGGGTCAGTTCCTGAACGGATTGAACCTGCTGGATTCTCAATAGCAATTTTTAAATCACCAATCGATAAATGCCCTTTTTGATATTCACCAGATTGCTTTTGTTCTGCTGTTGGAAAGTCTAAATCATTATGAGGTGATGTAGCTGCAGCATGTGCTTTTTCATCTATTGATGTAAGTGAATCAATAGAATCAAACATGCTCAGATTGGCATTATCACCATAATTATCCTCAATCACTTTCACGGCGTAATTGATTGCGTCTTTGATGCTGACAGGTTCAGGTTCACCAAAAAGCCCCATGTTTTGCCCATCAATCGCTTCTTTTTCTGCAAACTCTGCCATTGCTTTGAATAGCAAACTCATCTTTTTGGCGCTGCGACTATTCTTAGATAAGAATACTGCAAGCTCTGGCACGCCTTCGCCTAGATCACCAAATAAACCCTGTTGTTTTACAAATTCAACAATATCTTGATCATTTTGCTTTGCAGCTAAGATCGTATTCGCTGCATCAATAATTGCATTTGTCACACGCTTATCAAGTGCTTGCTCAATACCATCAACGATAGAACTTGAAACATCCTGCACATCACCACGGCTGACGGCTTGCGCTTCAATAAATTTTGGAGCTGCTGCACCTAATGCATTTAGCATATTTTGCAAATCTGGCTTCGTTTGGTCTGCCATCATTTCAAGAAGTCGGTCATCATTATAAGCTTTGCTGAATATTGCAGCTTTCATACGTGTGACTAATGCTTGTGTTGGCTTTCCATCTGTCCCGATATATTGAGCTGCTTCCGTTTCACCTAAAGACTTTAAAAATCCTTGGATAAACTTCTGATTACTTGCAGTGATTAGGTCGCCATCTTCACCAGGTGTAAACAATGACAATAGGTTCTCATCTAATCGACTTGCATCAGTTTTTGCTCGTTCAGTCGCGCTAAATGACAACTTATCATCTTGATTGGCTTCTACTGTGAATTGAATACGATCAATTTCAGAGGTGCGAATACGCACAAGGATAGGCTGTTTAAATTGGTTGATTTGATCCGCACTAAAGCCAAAATATTCTGCTTCATCAATCAACCATTCTTTGTACTCATCAGCATTTCCGCGCTCATATGCAAGCTGGATTGCCATAGTACGGCCATTGCCAGACTCAACCACCAGATCATCACCAATGATAGGCGCTCCCGTATCCGCACGACCTGATCGTCCTAAGCTTTCAGGATCTAAAGTATTTGAAGTTTTTTGCACCCACGCTTGGGAAGATTCTCGACTACGATCTCGTGGTTGAAGTTCTTGAGGATAATTAGGATTTTCCGTCCCTGTAGCCGTATGTGAAGCAATCACTTGATCAGCTTCTAATACAGCAAATACAGTTGATACTTTGGTTCCTTTAGCTGTTTTAACGTTGTTAGATCGACCATGGAACACATGATTGACAGTCAAAGCCCTATAAAGTATATTTAATAAACGGTCACGACCTCCAGTTTCAATCCTACCCTTTGATTTATCAAAGATCGGACTGGTCATAAGGGTTGTGGCCTTTTTGTTTGCGCTTTCTATAACTTCAACAGCAACTGTATAAAATCTTGGCGGTTCATTTCTTATAGTTAAGTCTTGGCGTAATCGTAAGACTAAATAATATTTTTCCCCATCTATTAAAATTGGTGCAGCAGCAACAATATTTTTAATTGGCTTACCCTCATCATCACGCGAAACATCCAAAACTTTTACTTTTTCCATGATTTCAGGTAAGGCTGGAATCGCTTGAATATCTATCGGATGTGGTTTGTGGTTCATAGCATTTTTTATACCACGAGGCGAAAGAACAATATCCCCCAATTGTTCATTATGAAATACACCATCATGACCATTGTTTGAAAGCCATGTCCTAAACCAGTCCACAGCTCCATTAATCAATTTTCCGTTGCTGTCTGGTTTAATTTGTCCAGACTGAATTGAGCTGACTGGCTGATTAGTTAAGAATTTATAAATTTCAAAACGATTGTTTTCAAACGCTTCGATCAACTTATCAATTGTGCCAAGCGGATCGTGATTATCTAATTCGATTGAATCGAAGCTTGAAATGCTACTAGAGTTTTTCTTCTTTAAATTAGTTTCAGCCCAAGATTCAGGTATTTTTTTACCTTGTTTCTCCAAGATTTCTAAAAGTTTTGGATAATCAGATTTCCCAAACAATTCAGAAAATTCAATTTTATTGTCATAGACGGCACTATCATTTATTAAAAATGATTTTGGTTTTTTATCACGACTAAAATTAATCTTTGAAATGGATGTCTTACCAAACTGAAATGGAAATTCTTTTGGTTGTAAAATTATCCATAAATCAGCAGCTCTTTTTTCTAATTTGTTTTTTTCACTTTCTGCTTTTTCATTCGCAAGCGCATTAATTTGGTCCATATTACGTGCAGCGATAACTTTGTTATAAATAAAGTTTGGTGCGAAATCTCTAATCCAACTTTCTATTTTTTCAGCAACTTGATCATAAGCATTGCCACGTCTGTTAGCTTGTTTAGAATTAAAGTTAGAACGTCCGGCCATAAAAGATGAATAAACACCACTTCGGCTGTTTGCCAGTGTCTTAATTTTATCAATATAAGTATTTTGTAGGAGGGTTAGCGCATCATCAAAAGCTTGTTGTTGTTCAGGTGTTTCAACTTCTGGTAAAGCTTTTTCAATTGCTCTTTTAATGGTAAGGGTATAATTTTTCTTATAGTCCTGAGCGATTGCTTCGGAATAACGAGATGAATGATAAAATGCCTGATTAACCATTTCCAGTGGAAACGGAATAAAGGTATTACTTCTTAGTACACTTAGAATTGAATCTAATGTTTCTCTAACATCATCTTTCTTAAATATTTGATTAATTTTGCTCATTTCACGCACAAAAAAATAGCCCATTTAGGACTATTTTGAGAGGTTTAAGACTAGTTAGGCTTGCTATGTTCCAACCAACTCATTAACTTGAGTTATTAGAACATTAACGGCTTCAATCAATAACGGATCATTCAAATTCTTTTCAGCTTCACTACGAACTTGCTTAAGTAATTCAATGGATACTTTAACGTCACCATCAATAATAGACTGAAATAATTTATTGACTGATTGATTCGCCTGTCCGCCAAGTAACTCAATCAATTCTCGCAATCGTTTTGTACTTTGAAGTTTTTCCATCCCCTTAAGATTCGGGATCTGTTCAAGTAAAGCACGTAGTTCTTTCGTGAGCTTTAATTTTTCTAAGGCATTCATGTATTGCTATTCCTTAATTGACTGAAGCAGCTTGATTGACTTGATACATTGAATAAGCAGAAACAGCCTGTTCGAATAGATCATTGGTTTCAGGTGTTAAGCGACTGCCAATAGATTCTAGTTGGCCTTCAACTTCACTAGCTTTTGAAAAATCAACTTCACCCTTAATGACTTTATTCAGATAGTCTGCATCATCATTATTAGCATTTGAGTTTGCATTATCCTCTGTGGGTAACATTGCAGGTAAAGCAGCAAATGCTGGATATTTTGCAATCATTTCTTCAATTGTTTTGAAGAATCGCGGTGCACCAAAGCCATTGTTCCAAGCACGAGATGAAGCATTATTTGCTGAAACTTCCCACTCACCATTTGTATTGATATGGGCTGTCCAATCATCAAGCTTTTTATCGTTTTTGAACGCTTTGTAATAACCATTGCCTAAATCCTCAATTGGTGGATAGGTCTTGGCTTTTGATGAGTCCTCACTTAAGCCTTTGTTCCAGCGTTCAATTGTTTTTTCTACTGTAGCAATCATTCGTTCAATTGAAGCTTTTAATCCATTTGCGAGTGCAACTTTTCCAAATGGACGTTCAAGTAGACTTTTTGCATCTGTAAGCGCTTCGCTAATTCCAGCTGGATAATTCTGGTTATAGAATTCTTCCGTGGTACCACCAGTCAACCAACGATGACGAATATCTAAAGCATCATAAATTTGACGAGCTTCTGCTTTGGTCACAGCTTTTGTATTTGCAGCTTGTCCAGCATTATTCCCTGTACCAGTATCAGCATTTGGTGCTTGACCATTATTTTGCTTATTTAAGCCATCAATTTGATCAAGTAGCCCCTGAATTTCTGAAGATAAAGCGGTCTTTTGATTTTGCTTGTCTGCAATACGTTGTTCAGTGTCAGCTAAAGTTTGCGCACTTTCAGCTTTTTTAGCTTGAGTCCGTTTAAACCGTGCACTGTTCTGATTAATCAATTTAACAACACGTCCAGCAAGTACAGGTAATGCAATACCTTCACCTTGGTTGGGCTGAATCACGCCTGTTACATCACGCTTATTCATAAGAATCTTCCAAGACAATAACGTGTCTTGTGGCGATATCCGCTTTGCGTCACGATCAGGATTATGAAATAAAATCGTAATCGTTTGTCCATCTTCGAAATCATATGAAACGGCGACATTCAGCACTTTTTTGTGTCGAAATGGCTTTTCACTACGATCTACATTCAGAACTTTTACACCGCCTTTAGACGCTGTCTGCATGGCTGTATGCAGCATATCCATTAACTTATCGAGATATTGATACTCAACAATGATTGAATCAAAATCTGGGTGTTCTGCTCCAATTGATTCAAGCAAATTAGCTAAACCATCAAAACTCGATAATAGCTCTGTACTGTCATCATGAAGTTGCATGTCTAACAGCAGATTCGCTGTTTTTCCTTCATGTGTTGTTAGTTCGATACCGTCCCAACCTGGTAATACAGCACATGGAATATCTTGTAATGCGACTAAATGATCTCGATGAATAAGTTGCTTATGCTTATGAAATTGTGGTGTTGCTAAATGTCGTAATAGACCATTGGTATTGGTTTCAATTACATCATCTTCAATAGCATCAAACATACGCCCAAACTGCATTTGTGCTAATGCACTTGCATGATCATTATCAACTGCACCTAAAACGGCAATTGAGTCAAATGCAGCAATGCTATTGATTGAACCTTTTAGATTCACAATACGCCATTGGTCATCATCCGTAGCTGATTCTGTAACGATTGCATTCAGCTGACGATATTGACCTTTGATCACTCCAATTGAACAAGCACCGCTATTCACAGAATCAAATCCATGTACTAAACGACTAGTATGTGGTTCATGTAATAAAGTAAATATGTCGAGATTTCGCATTGAAAAAATGCCTCAATATTTTTCTGATTGAGGCCATTTTTGCACTTAAATAAATGATTCTTCTTGAGCTGTTCCAATCATTTCAACATTGGGAACATCTTTATAAAATTCAAAGTAACTATACCGACTCCATTTCGATTTGTGGCATCCAATGGAATACTTCCTGTTTGTAAAGCGACCAAATGTTTAATTTCAAAAACCTTAGTTGAGTAGCTTTGTTTATCATAAATATATATTGTCATACGCATTAGATAATCATTCGGTAATGCTTGTGTACCCCCATCCTCACCATCAGGAAACATGATCGCTTTTATTGCCAAAGCACTATTTAGAATGGATGCATTGCGTGTCTCAATAAATGGTATAGATATTTCACCCGAACTATTTCCAGTGATGTGATTGAGTTGAAATGCACCAACCTGAATACTATCGGTTTGTGCATCCATTACAGATAAATCAATACTTTGACATAGCCAAGGTAACTTTTCTCTATCCAACAATGGGATATTCTCAATTGTAGTACTTGCTAAAAATCCACTTTCTCCATTTTCGAATGCATTGAATTGACCTGCTTCAGGATGTGTTAAGTCATAAGCATCAATTAGTTCAATTGAACTTTTAGCAAGCGCACTTTTAGGATCGAAAGGTTCTAACCACACACCAAAATGGAGTGTGGATAAAACTCCAAGCGAATATATTTTGTCATAAAATTGTCTTGCCTCATTAATTGGCATACCAGACCAAGGACCATTATTACCTGGTGTATTTAATCTCAACATCATTGTTCACCCTGTCCATTGAGACGAGATTTCGCAATATCAGCTGCTATACGACATGAATCGTCATAGTTAAAACCAGCATCTTTTTCTAAAATATATTGCATCGTTTCCTCACTTAAATCAGATTCTTTGAGTGAGTTAATGACTTGAATTTTAAGTAAGGATGTATTCATCTGAGTTTGTTTATTAGTATTTTCTTCTGTCACAGCTGCTGACTGGGTGCTAGAAAACTCAATTTGCCATGGATAATCTAATTCACCTGCTTCAAATTGCTCGTTATAACAATAACCCCAATCGATATGCATAATATCATTGGCGAATTGAACAGCTGATTGGCGAATATACATGGAACGGCGCATAATTTGACTTGAGGTATGAAATGCTGCCCCATCTCCAATACCACCAGAAAGCATATCAGCCCACCCCACCATTGAAGGATCGAGACCAATTCCTCCCATTAATAAACGTACATTAATCATAAAGGTTTCGATATTTACAGGTGAATTACGTTGGCCTTTAATATCTCCCACAGGATTAAGAATCTGCTTTTCATCCCATGTCGGTAAAACGTGATATTTGGTATTCCAAATGCCCTCACCACCTTCCATTGCATTTTTTACGAACTTCTCATGATCTTTTAGCATTCCTTCAAGACCACGGATATAAGCATCACGTTGTGCTGGAGGCATACCAGCCATGTTCAGCGTCAAAAACATTTGATTGACTGCATCAGCAACTTGCTGACTGTTCATCGTGGTTAAGGCAAGGATGACATCATCATAGGTTTTCTCAATTGAATAGAGAAATGAGCCACCGACCTGTGCTGGTAAGATCGGCAATTCTTCTGGATTATCACCTTCAAGCATTTGAGAAATTAAACTAGCTTCAACTGGATCAAATTGCGGTACATTTTGAATCCGTGGCAACTTCATCCGAACCATCTGTGTGTGATTCAACTTAGTCATGACTTTGGACCAGTTTTTTGGATTCAGTGCAAAGTAAGCGACTGTCTTACTACCTTGCTCAAATGCCTGTATTTGTGGCGCATAGGTATATTCATTACTAAGTAAGTCAGTAACGCCTACTCCCTTTTTTCCATATACACGGGCATAGGCATCACCAAAGGAAATACCTTCCGAACATAGCTTCGTGATGTATTTATTTATGACAGTTTCTATTGGCTTGATACGCTTTTGTAGTTTTTCTAATTGCGCTTTTTCAGTTTTGCCTAATTCGCCACGCAATCGCTCTGTAGGCGTAATAAAGATTTGTTGGCCCGTATGTGTATCACCGCCAAGTGCAGCCATGACATGAATACCAATGCCCTCTGCTACGGGAGCGAACTTTAGCATTTGCTCCCACTTGGTCAGAATTTCTTTACGTGTTCTTTTCTTGTTTTCCTGTGTTGTATGTGTCCCAAGCGAAAAAGGCGCAACGGAATCATACATTTGCGCCATGACTTCTTGGTTAGCATCAACCACTTGCTGAGGGATGCTATTCGCATTTGTTCCCAACAACAAAGAAAGGATGTCTGAAGCAGCCATAATTAAGCCAAAATTTAAGAATTAACGTAATTTTGGCTAAGTTAATTGGCTTGAATGTTTGGTCGTTCCAATAACAAAATTAAGGTGCAGTCGGCACTTCTGGCAGACTAACTTCAGGAAAATTAATTGCTGGCATATTCACTGAACAATTGGTCAATGAATTCATTTTGTCTTGAATTACAGACTGTAATTGTTGGATCTTGGCAATCAGCTCAATGAGTTGTTGACTACATTTTAAATAAGGCTGATACATCGGCTTGAGCACTAAGTTAATGTACTTTTGAACCCATGTAAGAAGTTGTGCTGGATTATTCGGGATGGTCAGTAAATCCTGAATTACCCCAACAATTTCTAATTCATCGGTCAAGGCTTGCAATTGATCACCTAAAGCATACATCACGGTATCCACCGCCTTTTGAAGATCTTCGCAAGTCTGCACAGCATTGATATGATCTTCTAATGATTGAAGATATTGAACATTTAATTCACTCATACATCACCTTTAAAAATTTATGAAATTTGAATCACAATGCCATCTGCTATGGTTAGTGTTTTCCCAAATACATTTGAAAATACGCCAGTCGCACCAGAACCAACGATGACGTTTCCAGTGACTTGCTCGTTGCCTGTAATCTTTGTTTCACCTTTTAACTCAATAGAAGGCGCTTCAATCGTTGCCTTGCTACGTGCTAAAAGCTCGATATTCTCTTGTCGTATACGGCGTGTATCGACCACTGCACCTTTGCTATGACTGCTATAGAATGCGATGACAGGACGCGATTGCTCATTATTTTCGAAGAAGATATAGACATCCTCTCCCTCTAAAATTTCGCGCTCAGTATCTTTATCACTATCACCAACGGGATAAGCAAAAGTTGCTGTTAAGCCCGTGCTTGCGCCATCCGTAAGACCGGGTATGTGAATCTTTGCAGTTCTGTTTTGCGCATCGTAACTGAGGATTTTTGCTTTTTTAAAACCATTCATCACAGCACCTATAAACTTGCTAACCAAAGCTTTGAGGTTGAACCGACATTGCCACCAATAGCACCTGTTTCTACTTCATGAGCTGCTGTCAAAATCACATATTTCTTATGTTCTACTTCGACTATATCGCCAGCGTTTACTTCAAGACTTAACGAACGATGAACCACGCCACGCGGAATGAGTACCTTTTCCAGATTCTTTAACTGTCGTGCATCAAGACCTGCTTTCTGAATAACAGACTGCCCTTTCGTCGTCGTATCGTCCCCAATAACCGTCGAACCATCTTGATCAACGGAGACATAAGAGGACTTTTGAAACTTCTCAATTTGATCGCTGTTAAACCATTGGATTTCACTAGGATCTAATTTTAGAACGGCTTCTTGTTTAAAAAGTGCATCGAGTTTTAAAATACAAATCTTTGTTTCTTTAAAACAAATCACCGCAGCTTCTTGTTGTAAATAAAGTGCTATACGCTCTGAAATCAAGGTACCGTTGAGACAAATAAATTCAGGTAAAGGTATATCATCACCCAAGCGGATATTAGAGGCACCACACGCACGATATGCAGCATTAAAAGAAGTCTGCTCCAAAATCACAGCCTTTTTTGCTTGCTCCAGTATCTTTTTACAACCTTTGAATACGGCGATGCATGAAATAGCCCCGATTCGGGAATTGTCTTTAATCGTTTGCGATTTAACAGGATGTGAGTAAACGATCTCAAATGGATATGGAATATCATTCACGATGATTTCAGCCCCATCTACCAATTGATCATTGAGTTCCTTTGTATACTTGACTGCAAACTCGATACTGACAGGTACAGGAACAAGATCAGTTCTTAGTGTTGCGATCATCAACTCAGACGCAGAAATGATTTTATTGGTTGCCAATATCGCGATTCGCATCAATTGCCCCCTAAAGTTTTAAAACTAAAAGGAGGCTCCACAAAAGCATTTTTAGGCATTAACTCTTTTGCTTGATTATATGCTTGTTCAGCTTCACTCACTGACATGCCAAAACCATCACCGCCCATACTTCTTGAAGCTTCGACAAGTTGCGCTTGAATCAAGTCACAGTTTGCACTTAAACAAGGTTCAATAATGACCCACTCAAAACCTTCAAGAACAATGTTTTTATCAACCGTGATAATACTGGTTGAACCACGTTGACAGGTCAGCTTTGCCCAACCTGCATAACGCTTTGTTTCTTCAATCAAAGCATTCGTCACATCTTCAACAAGAAGTGAATAACCTTTCATCTGTAATTTTAGATGAAAAGTCATTGCTAGTGCTTCGATAGAACCAGCAATCACTTTTGGATATAGAGAGCCATCATCAGGTAACAATTGCATAGCAGTTACCCAAATAAAGAACCAATTTGACGTGCTACACCAGTTGCTGAACGAGCTAAGTTTGTTGCAGACTGTGCAGCGTTTACGACGTTCTGAACACGGTTAATTAGCCCTTCGATACCAGCAACTCCACGCTGTCCTGGTAATACTGTGCCATTACTCCCAATTTTTGCGAAGCCACCAAAGAAATTGAAATCAATCGGACATGAAACGGTCATTACTTGAGATCGACTATCCGTATCGAATTCGGCCATTTCAAATCGAATTGCACAGTTTTCCAGATAGTATGCACGGGTAAAATTTGCGACATGACCATCATAATAATCACAATTGATCATGCCTTTATTTGCCACAATGTATTCAGCAAAAAGTTGATCGTGCCCTGCTTCAGTAACCAGTAATTGTAAATTACCTGTGTAATGTGTTTTAGGAGGTCCAGCCACAATCCCCGTATAGCCACCCGGATATTGGACTTCCGCTGGATCTTCATTACTAATAATTGGACGTGGACAGCTTTTAATTAAAAACCGGTAATCTTCTAAACCTTGTGGTACCAACATGCCTTGGCATGACAAAATCGGCGAACCTAATTGCTGAATTGCTATCGAATCTGCCTTCATTTGATTTAAAAGCATTGGATTGACTTGACGCATCGTTATTCTCAAATCTTATTGGATATAAGTATTCTGATCACTTGAACCAAGACTAATTCCTCATTGTTCCAAATAAAAAAAAGGCTGCATAATCGCAGCCTTTTTTTAATCTATATCCTATTGATTATTTATATAGACCAATCTTTTTACCTTTGAGCAACGACTTCATACGCTTATGCAATGAATTAGCTGAACGTGCTTTTAAACTCGCTTTCTTTAGTGCAGCTTTTTGGTCACTTGAAAGACGGATACGTTGACCTGGTAAACGCTTATTCACGATCTTTTTAACACCATTACGGATTGCTGCAATCGCTTTATAACGCACTTTACGACCACCTACACTTTTCGTCGTCATCTGACCACGAGAAAGCTTTTTCTTGCCACCAACCGAGTCAAAACCTTCTTCTTCATCAGGTTCACCATAAATAAACTCACGAACAAGCTCATCTAATGGATCACCCTCATCAGGCATATTTGCAATTACTGTGCTTGCAGCAGCTTCAATTGCAGCATCAGCAGCTTCAATATTATCGCTAAAGATTTCAGCAATCACTGAGTCATCAACACCAAAACTTGAAAGTGCATCATCAATGGAAGCAACTAATGCATTTTCCAACGTACCATTTTCATCATCTGCACCATCTAAGGCATCCAGAATAAGAAAATCAAGACGGTCAGTCGGCAATTCATTGTCTTCTAAAGTGTTGTCAATAACCGTATCAACTAGATCAGATACGATATTCAAAGCCATTTCTCGAACGTGTTCAATAAATGAAAGTTCTTCACGAATTGAACTAGTCAACGTATTCACGCTACTTGTAATTCCAGCTGCAGCAGAATCAAAGTCGCGTAATACATTTTCTTGTGGTTTTAAATTAAACGGATTTTTTGAGCCAAACATTGTTATCACCTATTTATTTAACTAATACATCTTCATCAAAGATCACAGCACGGGTCGCGCCTTCTGGACGGCGTGCCAAATACAATCGAACACGTTCAAATGGATAATCTTTGTCAGGAATTAAGCTGAATGCGAAAGGTTTTCCATCCAAATCTTCAGCAGGTTTTAACCAGCCCGAAGTCGCAGCGTCAGACAAATATTTGTCTATTTCCTTACTCGCTTTATCTAAATAATCTTCAGTTGGTTTCAACATATGATTCTTTAGAATGTCGACAACATCATTTTTGGTGCGCATAGCAATTTCAGCAGCATTCACCAAGCGCAATGCACTATTTTTACTTTGACGCTGAGTAAGCACATCACTTAAGACATACAAGACACGCTCAAACTTAATTGGACGAACGACATTCACTTTTGCTTGAGCAAGCATTTCTAATGTTGGTTCATCGAGTACAACATCTGGACGAAGCTCTAAAGCCTTTTTCTTAAACGGATAGTCCTTCCAAGCGACGGCATAATGAATAGGTGCAAAACCTTGAGCATTCGTTCGAGCATTACGCAGTAGCTTGTCACCAATGTATTGACCAATGTACCGAGCTGGAATTTTACGCCCCCGTAATGAGATGGCATCTCGTGGACGGCATATATTCGGCGACCAAATCAATTGAACTTGATGTGTTTGAGCATCTAAACTTTCAGCAAATAGAGCGACTTGTTCCACTGTCATAGTTGAGTCAACCTCAACATCGAGTGGAATATTTAATTTTTCAGCCACACGTAATAAGGCCACGTATACATCTATTTCAATGACAGTTGGCAATGCTAAATAAGCTGGCTTATCCACTAAATTGGTAATCAGTGTATAAGTTTGATCAGCGTTAAAAGTGTCTGGTTCTTCATCTGGTAACGATAGAATCTCAGTCTTACGTCCTAAACTATTCACTGGATTGAATGCACTACTCAATAAAATTGCACTTAAAGCATCATTGATATGCAATTCAAATTGTTCAAATTCTTCAGTAGCGTCTGCAACCGCAATAATCGTTGCTGGATTTTCAGGATCTCCATCAACGACACCCTGAATTTTGATCACTTCATCACCAGTGGTTGAATCTATGATTCGCAAACGCATGGTGATGTCTAATAGTGAAGTCGGCGTAGTGACTTTACTGAAAAATGCGACTTCAATATCTGTATCTTTTAGATAACTATAGGTATCAAAAATCAAGCTCAATACCGCAGCGCCATTGCCACCCAGTATCAAAGCTCCATTACTGGTTAATTTTAAATTTGTCATAATGGCTCCATTAACCTGGCATATCTAAAGTTGGCCCGACACGTAAAACTTGAACACTAGGCACACCCGTGTCTAAGCAATCCTGTACAGCTTGATAATCAATATTTGTTGGCTCATAGCCCAATTGACCGCGAATGTTACCTTGGTGAATGGTCATTGGCTTATCCACTCGACCACGCTTAAATCGACCAACAATTAAGGCTGAAGTTAGCCCTTCTTTAGTTTGTGTTTCGGTCTTGTCTACTGTGCCTTGGCTTTGTATGCCAACAGCCTCACCTAATATCTTTGTTGTGTTCACTTTGTTTGCCTTTGGCTAAACGTTTTAGTTATTTTGCGCTTTGCCAAAATTAAGATTTTTGAATGTTCCAATAAAAAAAACTCTGCTTATGCAGAGTTTTTAGATTTTCCAGAATGTTATTTTCCAGAATTCGTATTCGGAACTGCAAAAGGTAAACTAAATACAGATTCAACATTTTCAAGTTCTGCATAAATCCAAATTCGGGAAAATTGTCCGTTCCAGAAATTTGGTGCTTCGACAATTAAACTAGCCAATTCTTGTTCTGTACTGGCATCTTTGATTGTGAGCAATGCTCGCTTATCAGTGAGCAAATTCATTCCAACAATATAAGCACTTGTTAAAGATGTTGTATCAATATTGCCTTGTGGCGCAGTTCGACCGTTAAATAATTGAATTCTCTGAATATCAGGACGCTCTTTTACAACAGCAGACTCATCACTAAACTCACCGATTTTCGTACCAAAATCAAATGCAATCAGTAATTTCTTTGTCGTATTTGGATTTACAGTAAATTGTAATTCCTCACCAGTATTAAAAGGCTTTGTTGCAAATAGAGAAGGTAACGGTTCAGCAGACGAATTCCCTTCTTCAAGTGCTAAGCCTCCCGTATAGCTCAGCACACCATTTGAAATCGCACAGTTGGTCAATGTCCATTCAGCAGTTTCCTCATTCACAATAACGTCTGTGCTCGTAACTACTTCTTGTTGTTTAAGTTCATTGAGCTGGACAATATTGTTTTGAATTTGCTGAAATGCAACTTCACCATGCACCCGAACAATAGTCTCAGTTTGAATCTGTAAACCTGTCAACGGTTCAACGATTTTGAAACTGGTATTGTTATTGATTGTGACATCTCGAATTGTAGGCTGATCACCTAGTGCATCCAGAAGCGGATTTGTTCCATTGAACTCAGTCATTGCTTAAAACCTCTAAGTTTTTGCCAAGGTCTTTAAATTGCTTAATGTTATTAAGCACACCCTGCTTTACCATTAAATTTGCACAGGCAATTTGAACCGTCTGACCTGCATTAATTGATGTCTTTGTAAGCGGTTCATAAACCGATTTGACACCACTGTTTTTAACTTCGATAACCAAACCTTTGGGTTTAGTTGATTCTGGTCTGGCTACTTTTTCTACAACGATATTTTCGTTGTTAGGTTTTGGATCAGATTCAGTAGACGGCGTTGGCTCATTTTCTTTAGGTTGAGTGCCTTGTGTAGCATCTTTATTCGTATCTTGATTTAATTCAGAAGCATTTGCCTCTGAACTTTCACCAGCTTCTTTTTTTTGCTCTACTTGCTGAATTTCAGCCTGTGAAGATGATGTTTCTGCTTTTGCAGCTTCACTATTAGAATTTGCGTCGTCCGTTTTAGCTGCATTGTCTTTCACTTCAATATCAGCGTCTTGATTGGCAACCTGTTGAACTGGTTCAACTGCTTTTGGTTTTTGACTACGTTGTTTTGGTTTTACTTCATTTACATCAGCCATCGTATTTCACCATTTTGTTATAAATTAGATAGAAATGACAAAGGCGCACTTAAGCGCCTTTGTCATATACGATTAACTTTTTAATCGTGGCATATTGATTGCTTTGAGTAATGCAAACTGATCTGCATAACGGTCGAGTGGATTTAATTCAGCAGCTTGAGAACCGATCAAAGCAAGTAAGCTTTCACGCGGATCAGGCGTTGCCTCACTCACGGTTAATGGCATTTCAATGAAGCCGACAAGCGGATTGCGTACAGGTTCACTGCCACGACCAACTAACTCCATCTCAAAAGTTTGATCAGATTCAACCAGAACACCAGCAGAGGTTGGCAAATGATAAACATTGGTACCATCAGCTAAAGTACCAATTCGCACGATTTGACCATGACCAGCCGTGGCACCTGTTTTGACTGGCATTTTGTCAGCCGATAATTGAGCAAAGAACACTTTTGCACTATCACCGACGTACAAATCAAAGCCTACGGTTGCACCACCAGAATCTTGCACGATTCCGATTTTTGCAGCTTCAATATACTTCATTAGCTCGCCGAACAAGTCACCCGACGTGTTATATGCAGCAGCTAAATTACCAGCAACACCACGGCTTGCATCGAACGTAAATTCACGATCATTATATTGTGCACGTTCTTTGCCTTCGCCAAGTAGTCGCACAGTTTGCTCAAGATAAATTTTGCCTTGCATTAATGATAATGCGGTTCCAACAAAGCCAATATTCAACTCATTAGTGATCTGATTCACTAATAATTTTGATGCACGGATTTGAGTGACAATTGGTGAACTCACCATCGTTTCATATTCAGGCGAAATACTGATACCAACAGGATCAAGCTTAAACTTATTATTTACGTCTTTCGCTTCATAATCAGCGACCAAGAATACTTCCGCTTTTACACCATTCGGTAATGCTTGGTTGAATGTTACTGAGATTGTGCTGTCATCCAAGTTAATTGTGCTTGCAGTCACGCTATATTCAGCACCTGCGATTTTTGCTGATTTCTCAGTAATTGCAGAGATTTGACCAGCCAATTTCGACTTACTGCGGTTTCGTGTGTGCGCAACTTCTTTACCGTTGATGCGAATCGAGATATTGCCACCGATAAAAGGCAATAATGGTGCATTTACGTCTGGTGTTTTATCTGCGTAATTCGCATATTTTGTGCGTGCGGTTGTTGAATAGGTTGTACCTGCACCACCATTATCCAATACAAATCGGAAACGACCTTCTGAATATGGTTTAGATGCATTTACACCATCTAAATACTCACCTTTTGCCATCGCACCAAATGCACGATCAGTGGTAAATCGCGCTGCAACAATTGGCACTTCATTTGAACCATTGCTATTGGGAATATAGGCAATAATTGGAGAAGCAAAGGCAATTAACGTTGCAATCGTTGCAACCGTCATAGCTGGAACAATACTGACAGACTCATGATGTGTATTACTTACATCATCGAATCCTGATTCTAATTGTTCAAGATTTTGTTTATGTGTACCAGTAAAACCGCTTACTTTTTTTGCCATGCATAAACCAGCATCTAAAGCAGTGGCCAACACAGATGCATGTGGTAAATCACCACCATGGCAATATTGATATTGTGACAGTCCAACTTTAATCGCATTATCAACATCTGCTGCACTATCAAAGCCAACAATATTTAAAATTTCATTTAATGCAGTTGGTCGAGTCTCAGCCATATGATTGACACTGTCAAAACCAGCTTCACCATTTTTATAAAAATAGTTTTGGCATTGTGTAGTAGCTGCTAATTGCGCTTGATAAAGTGCACTTTGAGGATCAGATAAAACTGACATTTTTTTCACCTTTGAAATAGGTTTTTGAAAATTGATAACCTAATTTCGCATGTTGAAAAATGTCGAAATTATGGAGTTCCAATAGCAAATTAAGAAATGATAAAAATAAAAAAAGTCCATCATGATTGATGGACTCATATAAGTAGTAATTTGTTGATTATCCAGACACACCACTAGAAACATAAATTTCTACATCGGTACCAGCCATGACGACAAATCGCAATTTATCCCACGCATGTTGCCGAAAAGGTTCCGTATCTGGAACACCTGCGGTAATTGTTACTATTGGGGACCAGTGTTCCTCATTATCAATACTTGGACTAGGATGATTACTACCGAAAAAATCAACCACTGCACCAGCACCAAGCACCTGGTAATTAAAAATGGCTGACGTACATTGTCCAACCATTTCCTTATCACCTGTACTTTTCCCTGTTTCATTGAAAACTAAATAGGTCATTGTCTTTATTACTTCAAACGATTTGATATGGATATTTTCAAAGAAAAATCTAATTTTTTTCTTATCAGTTCCGAAACGCTATTAAGGATTAACTAAGCGCCCGATTGCTGTAGGTTTGAATGCAATAAATCCCCCGTCACTTGGGATTTGATACTGTAATTTCAAATATAGATTTCCATTCAATACATAAAACATTGCCAACATATTTGAATTGCTCGGCGCTTGAAAATAATTATTTGTATGAAAATTTATGGGAAATACTGCGACTTGAGATTCTACACCGTAGATATTTGTGACGAGCTGTTCGACCAAGTATTCAGAATTTGAAATATTAAATATCTTTAATCCTGCACCCATATAGCTAGGAATTGCCAATGCGCCATAGACCCACAACATTCCATCTTTCTTTGCAAATCTAAGGGATTTATGTTGTGTTACCCCCTGTAATGAAAAACCATTCATCGTAGCAGCATCAATCCAGTTAAAACCGCTTCCACCAGTTCCCATATTCTTAATTTGTGCTTGGATTTTTCCAAGCATTTGCCCAAGCGAATCTGAAGCAGAAATTTCAGCATTCGAACCTAGGGCATAAGTATTGAATATCACATCAAAGATTTTGTTTTGATTTGCTAAGCTTGAAAATAGACCTGTTAATGCGACTGGTGCGACATCTGCACTCTGTAAAGCACTATCAGCTTTTGAACCTTGGGCAGCTGTAGCTGCGCCTAAGCTTTGTGCTGTGATTTGACTCACCAGTTCCTGAGCTGTCCCAAGCTTTTCTGCACCAATATTTGTACGCGCATTTTGCTTTTGAAGCTCTGTTAGCGCTTGAGTCGCAACATCAAATCGAATGCGATTCGCTACTGATAGATTGAGCGTATCAATTATGCTTTGATTATTTTGTATAGCAGCTGCAAGCTCGTAAACTGTGTTTAAAGCTTCTGGAGCTGACCCAACTAGATCAGCAATCTGCTGATTAACATATGCTTGATCTGCTTTTGTATCAACTAATTGAGTCAATAACGCTAAAGCTTGAATATCAGCTTTCGTGAGAATAGCTAAACGATTATTTTCAATTTGAACTTGTGTCGTTTCTAAATCAATTTGGTCTGCTTTGGTACCAATTTTTAGCTCGTTCGTTTGAGCCAAAGCTTGTACTTGATTTAAGTTTTCAGCTAATCCTGTTGTTTCTTCTCGACCTGTTTTGCCTTGTAAGGCTTCATTCAAATCTGTCTGATCAGATAAATTGCCTTTCACTGACCCCCAACGATTCGGACGATCACCAGATAAATTAATATGAGCTGCTGTTTTCATGGTTACACCACTTTGAAAGGCAATATATGTTCGCCTATGACGACATCATTTTGCTTAATTGTGACTTCTAACTGGGCATAATCTAACGGCCACTGGCTACTATCTGTTATTGATTCCACCCAAACACGCCCAACTTGATCACTATCTTTTTGAACATCCAAAGTAGAAATGAGTTGACCAGCATTTGATTTCACTTGAGCTGTGATCTGCATATCATTAGTAAGTTCAAGACTTTGATTATTTTCTTTGTCAGTAAAGCTAATTCCTGTGTTAAAAACTTCGCCTCGTCTGAACTCTATTAAATCTCTTAACACTTTAATGGCCACCCTTAACTCTACTTCGCTCTGAATCGGATCAATACCTAACTCATCACGGCGGTTTAAAACATACTTTTTACCAAAATCTGACATCAAAGTTTGCCCAGTGATTCCAACGATTTCAAACCATACAATGAATCCTTCATAGATCATCAAAGCCAGCAAATCACCCTCTTGAAATTGGGTATCTGGTATCTCATTAATCTGCTCTGTCAAAGTGTCTAAATCAGCGTTGTAAGCAGCAATTTGAACGATTAAGGTCAAATCACTAGGGTTATTCATACTGTTATTTTTATGAATCATACCCCCGTTAAACTTGTCTGCAAGAACATAGGCAAAACCTAAATGATCATATTCATAATTGGGTTCATCTTGGATTGATAAGGCATTCGCTTCGAATGAAAGCGGATCTACAGGTAGACCAGCATCTGCTGGATTGCTATATACAATTCGCTTACGCCATACTTGGCTTGGAATACTTCCTAGCGTATTCATAACAACACGTCTTGCAGCTAAATGACGGCCATTTGCTACTCGATTGACTGCATTATTTAGCATTTAGACCTCGCATATAAATATCAAAATCAGCTTGAGTAATTTCATTTCTTACCCAAAGATCAGCCATACGTTTGGCTTGAGTCTGTTTATCTTTACTCAGTGTTTGCAGCACAGCTTCTAATTGAGCTTGAACTGCTAATTTATGCATCTTATTTTCTAAAGCTTTTATTTCTTTCATTTGCTTAGCAAAGTGCTTTTTAGCGACTTTTTCGGCACGTCGCATCATTTCCTGTTCAGCTTTTTGAATATTACTAACAATTGGTTTTGTGGTTCCCGTTTCTAAATCGGCTAATTGCTTATTAAGTTGTTCATTGATCTGTGCATCCGTCTGTTTATAGCGTGCACCGACTTGTTTTTTACGATCAATTTCAACTTGCTTTTTAAGATATTCAATTCCAGCTGGAGAAATAATCCAGTGCACCACGCGCAAAACATGCTTACAGGCAACACCAGATAAATGTGGATTACGATGTTTTGGAAAACCGCCTTCATCACGACCTAATCCATAACCTCCGATGGTTGCCATGTAGCGAAACCAATAAGTATGACGTTTGCAATCACACTCAAATTTAATTTTCCCATTGGCAAGTCGGTTTTTTACCGTATTAACAGCTTCTTTTTTAATATCAAAAACAACTGAACCAAAGTTAGCAAACTCAACTTCGACATGATGGTTTTGGTCTTCGCTATCAGGACCTGCATTCGTTAAAAAATGAACTAGTCCGCTTTTCCGACTGATAGGTACAGACATATAAATTTGCTGATTAGCGCGATCAATATCATCTTGCAGACTTAAATTAATAATGTTTTGAACCGTAATACCCTTTTTATATTGATCCTTCAGCAACAGGATATTGTCTTGAAACGCTAAAATGTCATCACGAGTTATTCGTCTTGGTGGTTCGCCCTTTTGCTGTCCTAGAGTTGTATATAAAACTTTTTCAACATCATAATCGACACCTTTGGCGATGTCTTCTGGACGTAAAAACATAGGACGTGGGATTTTACGTCCACGATCATCATATTCAATTTCTCGTTCTGCGAATGCCCGTTGTTGATTGTCAGCACTTCTACGACCTTGCAAATCTCTACGCAATTTGCCGTTTTTAAGTGCTTCTTGCATTTGATTATATGCATCTTGAAATGCTTCATTATTCGACATGCTGACACCTACATCTGGTATTCACGGCGTAAGCGCATTACGTCAGAGATTAAAGGTACTGCAATTCGTTTTTCAGGTAACTTTTCCCAAATTCCAGACACACCACAAGCGATCTGAATCACATCCGTGTGATTACGTGAACCATAAATTCTAAAGCTCAATAATGTAGGATCTTGTGCTTCATCTGATTTAATATCCCAGACAATAAGACTATTCAGCTTTCCCTGCTGAATGTTCTTATTGATTAGATCTCTGATCGCATTTCGATATTCATTGATCATAAATTCAATGCCTCACATAGAATTCATGTATGCCATCAAGGTTTCCAGCTGGAAATGCTGAATCATTTATTGTTTTATTTACACTTGAAGAATAGTAAGCAACCTGATAAACCAACGTTTCATTATTTGGAGTTGAAACTGAACGCATTGAAAGCGGAATTGTGATAACAATATTTCCTTGATTATCTGTGGAACCACGAATAACTTTACAATCAACTGCTTCTAAATCACTTGGTGTTTGTGTTGTCTGTTTACCAACTTGAATAATAATCCACAAGGCAATATTACTTCCAAATAATCTTCGGTGATAATGAGGATTTACATTTGATGGGTCAGTAAAAGATGTGGTTGAACTTAATCCTATATGTAGATTTTGATCTGCATCAAATCTTGACCATTCAGAACTTGAGAAATTTGTATAATCAAGCGGAATATCATTTGAAATACTTCCATTTTCAACAATATTCGTTAAATTGACACTTGATTGGTATCCGACTGGACTAAATACTTTTGGACGATCATCAACATATATAGAACCACTAAAAAATCCCCAATTATCATCCCATACTTCACCATAAATTCTTACTTTTGCATATTCACCTGGGTTTAAGTAAAACACATGCTTAATTACTTCGTTATAAGTTTTTGAATTAACAGTAACGATATTATTTTCAGTGAGTTTTTGATTATTTTTATTAAAGATTGCTATATCTAATTTAGCATATCCCTCTGGCTGAAATTGAAGATTCAAGAGGAAATATCCATATGATCTAAATGGTTTGAAAGTTACAGTTTCATCATGCTTAACCCACCATTGTGGTGTTTTATGAAAAGCTAAAGTATCCCCTGTTTCGCCATTCCATCCGAATACTCGATTTTCATCTTTGATCTCAGTATTCACACTGGCTGTCATTTTTAGTTCTACACCAAAAGTTGATGCTAGGAGATATTGAGGATGAGGATTTGAAGCATTTTGATGTGCTGCAAGTAAAGAGACTAAATAATCGACAGCATTCTCAACATTGATGTCAATTAAACTATTCACCAATGTTTTAGTAGCATATTGAGGATGTGGATTAACACCATCAAGATGTTGATTCATTAGTGCAACGGCAATAGGTGTATTTGGATCAACACTAATAACTATGTTGCTTAAATTGAGATTGGATAAAATCATTCCAAAGGTGACAATTGATACAATATTCGCAACCAATCGAATTAACGGTGTATTGGAAGTTGTAGCTGCGATAGCAAATAAAACACCCTGATCTGTGATTAGTCCTAGTTCGTAACCGTCTGCGGTTTGAGTAGGTTCAATATTAGCAACGAATCTTAAAGTATGTGATATAGGTTCAACACTTCCACCATTCAAGGGATAACGCTCAAATTCAGATACAAGTGCCGAATTGGTTAATGTCATCGCATTTGACGGATCATACTTTCCTGAACCAACGGCGATATGCGTCAATGAAACATTTAAGCCCAAACTAGCAGCATTGAGCGCTGCGTTTCGTCCTGCACTGGTTAAATAAAACTGAATAGCCATAGATCACCTATTTATCACTATGGCTATTTTGGGATTATTAAATAGTTGCTTAAGCGGTTAGTTCCAAATCACTCATTCATGAAATAGGATGCAAAAACACTACTTAAATTTAATGGCTGCAAATTTTCTAGTCTCATTTCGTCTCGACTTGGAATTTTATATTGCCCTGAATCATTTATGCGGTGTGGAATATTCACGGCTTCTTTTAAATATCGTGATTGCTTCTTATTTGTGCTAAACCTAAATTTACCTTTTTCAATCGCTGTCTGAAATTTGTTAAAGGCAAATGCTCGTTTATTAAAATACTTTTCACGATTTCTTTGCTTAAAACAAGGTCCACCCCAAAGCATAAGTTTAAAATCAATTTTATTTTCTTCTAGCAATTTTTTTAATAATTCACCCTTACCAGAACAGTTAAGGAGAATATTCATTGTAGGGTGCTGTTCTAATAAATTCTTTATAATTAAAAACATCGAGTTGAGGGAAAAATCCTTATAAAATGGAATATCAATTACTTCAACGCAATCTCTTTTATCAACTAAAGATAGCGCCATGACTGCTCTTTCACATGGAAAGTCTTGAATAGATAAAACCAATTGCCCACTATCAACTGGTGATTGATTTAACTTTATCGAACTTAAAGCATTTTCAAAGTTTATTGAATATTTATAAAAGCTAGATTTCCTATAATATTCGCCATCTATCACACATGACTTTAAGCCAATTTTCATAGCAAACTGATCTTGTTTACTCCAAACATGATTAGGATCTTCAGCTGAGCTAAACGTAAATTGCTTCCAATTTTCATGGTTAGTAAATTGATGAAATTGACCAGTATTTAAAATATTTGTATCCATCTTTTGAGAGAATATACATCGGTTTTCAGGTTGTGCCATATTAGACAAACCTACAGACAACCATTCATATTCGATATTTTCTGCATCAAAAGCAATAAATAAATAATTGTGATTCAATATCCCTGCAATACTTATAGGTCCAACACTGGAAGTATCTTTAATAATTTTAATGTAAGTAAAATATTCATACTTTTTGATGCTAAACATCTTTTGATTTTTCGTTATATATTTTGATAAATAGGATAATTTGTTTAAATCTAAGCGTTTTATAAATTTCTCTATAACACTATAAATCACAGCGTGAGAGTTATGGTCACTTGGTGTCATAATGATAGTTGCTGAATCTTTTATAAACAGCAAATTATGAAGTGCAATTACCGCATAAGCTTCTATCATGCTGTCATTACATCCCCAACCATATTTAACTGAAATACGACTCCCCATAACTTCACTGTTTTCGAATAATAGTGCTTGTTGCCAAGTTGGTTGAAATCTAAAGGCATCAATAGAAAATTTTAAAATATCATTTTGATAAATTTGAAAATCTTTTATCCATTGTGGGTCATTATACAAAGACATAATTCAAGCCTATAGCTAAATAGAATTTGAATGTTATGACCTAATAGTGTGTATTCTGCTTCCATGTTCCAATCATGACTAATCAAGTGTTTTAGCAGCTTCTTTTAACTGATCAAACCTAGATTTACGCTCTGCACGTTCCTGTGCTTCAGGACTATCATCTGCAATGACGACATTCTCATATGCTTCTGTATAGAACACATTTTCTAAAAATAAGAATGCAAAAACGTCACCTAAATCGGGGGACTTAATCCCTTGGCGTTTCATCTCATCTTTGCTCAAAATTTTGTATCGGCTATGCTCATCAAATGTGTATGGTATCTTGATTATTTGATCTTGAATTTTGACTAAATACTTCTTAGTTTTAACTTTGAAACGGCCAGATTCAATTGCTCGTTTTAAACAGACGTAAGCCAAGGCACGTTTATTCACATACTCTTTTCGATTGTCATTATTGAAGCAAGCACCGCCCCAATATACAGGCATGTACCAAATACCATGCTTCTTAAGCAGTTGTCCTAAACCTTTACCAGCGCCATTATCATCAACAACTAAAGTTGCATTCGGATATTTCAGAATACATTCATTAATTTTGGCAAAAAGTTCTGTGATGTCATCTTTATTCTTACAAAGTGGAATATCTACAACTTCAACACGGCGCGCTCGATCTCCCCATTGAGACTCACCCCAAACTTTAGACACGGCAATAACAGAATCATCTCGACCAACACCACCGCCCACATCGACCGTAATCACGTAACCAAAAATGTGTTCTTCGAAAATCGATGCACCGACATACATTTCTTCGGCTTGTCGTTTTGTAATCAGGAATTCATCAGCACGGTCTGGGAATTGTCCTAAAACACGGATTTGATATTGTGGATCATCACGACTACCATATTTTTGACGTTGTTCTTCTAATGATTGCTTACTTACGAGTGGCGATTCTTCACCATTGAATGTTAGAGCTATCCAAATGCCACCTGCTCTATGGCTTAATTTATGATGAGTCTCATAGAATAAACCTGCGTTACGTGTCGGCTGTGAAGTTAAAACAGCTCTGTTATCCTCATGCGTCAATGCGCCAAGGACAACATCCATAACCTCATCAGGAATACCACTTGCCTCCTCACCCCAAAGTAAGTAGTTATCTGCATGGTTCCCTGCCAAGTTTGTTGGCTGGTGCTTTGGTGCAGTTTTAGCAAAGACATACCACTTTTCTTTATAGCCTTTGATATAGACTAATTCAGACTGATAACCGACATAATCTGCAAGCCAACCAAGTGGACCAGCCTTAAGCCGTGACAGGTTAATACTGATTTCTTTCCAGACTTGTTTCTTTAACTGTCCGATTTGCGGAGCAGTAAACATCGTAATGGATTCATCAAAAAACAATAAATGCCACAGAGCAACGATACCAGCCGATGCAGTCTTACCCGTGTTATGGTGAACCATGCCATCAGCGGTTAGGAAAGTTGCATCACCATCGAGGACAAAGCCGTAATAGTCACCCTCACCCAAGGCTGTGACATTATTAATTTTTACAGGCTGGAATTTTCTATGTTTTAGTTCGTATGCAGCAAATTGGCGCTTTGTTTCTTCAGGCCATTCAAGGTATTTCGATACCAGGACTTCAATGGTATCGCCTGCTTTCCAACCGTTTTTTGTTTCGAGTGAGACTAAACAAAGAATATGAGATTTGTTATAGACATGCTTTGAACCATTTTCATATTCAAATTGATAAAGCTCTTGGTATCCCTGAACAACTTTAATGACCTCCCGTGGTGAGAAGCCATCCGTGCCCATAACCGCATCATTTATTGTTATTTTTTCGACACGTTTCGACTTACCATTGGCTAAACGTATTTTTGTGCCTTTACCGAAGCAACCATGGCCTGATGCAACCGATGTACGGCTACCATCAAACTGGATTGATTCAAATAGAAGTTCTTGCTGCCAAGTCGGTGTAACACCTAAAGCCTCTACTGCAAAGGCATAAATGTCATAACGATAACGTGCACAGAGTTCCCACCATTCTGGGATGTCTTTAAGTGGTTTTAGAGCCATACATCACCGCTTTAAATACTAAACGGCAACATGGTTCTATCGATGTATTCTTCTTTGACTTCCTCTTTTGATGTGACTGCATGAGAAATAGCGATTTTATGACTTGCCCAAATAGAAATTAATGCTGCGATATGGCCGTTATCTAATGAACTGCTATCAAACTCTTGCTGTGGTCCGTTTTTATCAATCTTTCGGACTTGCAAAATGTTCATTGGGTTGTAACGTTCTAAAGACTTTTCAAACTCAACCAAACCAGCTCTAAAGCTTGCTTGATAGACCTTGATCACTTCTTCTAAATGCTGCTGTGCATCAAATTTTAATTGCCAATTTTGTATTAAATTCGGCGAATCCGTCACTACAATCGTGTCGGCTTGCTGATCTGGACGCACAGGTAAAGCCGTGAAAATCTCTGTTTTTTGGACAAGGATTTGACCAGAATCCGCAAAACAAAGGCTGATTAACCGTATTTCATCATTAGAAAATCCAGTTACACGCGCATCAATCTTAATAATTTCAGTCATCGATACGCTCCACAGTAATATCACCTGTCTCACGATCTGCCAAAACACGGGTATGGCCATCACTTGAGAATTGATCAGCCTGAATGACAACTAGATCCTGAATTGGCTTATCAACTACTGAACCGTCCGGATTGTAGCCGTTGTCAGTCGTATTATCGTTAGGACCACCAAGTCCAATAATTTGTGGTGCATAGCCAACTAATTGAGCATCAATAGTAAAGATAGACAGGTTAATTGCTTCACTTGGTACAGGCGAAGGAAACAATTGATTCTCAACAATCGTAAATGTACTTTTTTCAATATGATTCATGCCCATATCAAAAGGCACTTGGAAACGGCGTTTACCCTCATCTTGGACATAAGTACAAAACTGGTCGCATACTGAACGAGCATCGTGTGCATTGGTTGCGTAGAAAGCTAATTGCGCTCTAACTGTTTTAGCGATTAGTCGGATTTTTACTTGCTTATCGCCTATCACAATAGGCACAAAATAAGGCATCGGTAAAAGCTGCATCGTATCAGGCGGTTGATCTAACATCGCTGTAGCAGTCAACATGATTGGCATGAATGCCGTTGCACCACCTGCAACTTCTGCATTTTGGCTTTTGCGATATTCTGCAAGCATTGCTTCTGAGTCATCCATCATTCTGCTAGGACATGACTTAATCGCTATTTTAATATCTCGCTTTTTCCATTCTTCTGTCTGAATGGTTTCAGGCATATACCATGCCCGAAAATCGACTAGGAGTTTGTACCAAGCATCCTGAATGCATTTAAGCGAATCTTTAGGTAAAGACATAAGTGTTTACCCTCCAAATCCAAACATGCTCTTAAAAATGCGTGGTTTTGCTTTGTTATTTTTGGGTGTTTCACCGCTGATTCGCATCCGCGCTAAATCACTTGCTGTAAGACGTTCTTCAGCTTCAGCGCAAACAGAATCAAATGATCGTACCTCACCAACTAAGCCAGAACATAAATCTTGTTTACGTTGATCTTGAATCGCTTGTCGTTTCTCTTTACGTGCTATTTGACCAGCTAATTCATTAATTTGGTCTAATGCTTGACCATTCATCTGTAAAAGCTGTAGTTGAGCATGAATATTGTCAAAGTCACGTACAATTTGCTGTTCTAGTAAATGAGCAATCATTGCCTCTGACGGCGAAAGTAAATTAACGTCCGTGGTGCTATCAAACGCTGCAATTAATCCATCCTGCTCAACTGGAATGGCTAAGCCATCAAATAATTGACCATCACCCACATTGGTTGTGTAGTTCGGCTGTGTCACATAATCAAAGCCATAAAACCCCACAGGAATTAGACCTAATCCAGCACGTTTATAGTTCTGTGCTGAACTAAATCCACCTACACGAGCCAGATATTGCTTACGTGCATATTCACCCGATTCGTTATCTAAGAACTCAGTGACATGGGTAACATTGCCTTCTTTATCAGCATGAGCTTCGATTGTTCTAAATGAGCGTTCTAAATAAACCACCTTGCCATCAATAATGACTGAATCAGGTGGATTCATCCCATAACGCTTACGGATTTCATGACCGTTATAGCCGTATAAAGTCCCTGTTTTAACCATTTCTTGTACTTGTGGACTATTGATCTGTCTGATCATTTCATTCATATCAACATTGCTGCGGTCCTTCCCTAAATGACTGCGACCACGTTCATGAAGATTGTATGTAATCCTTTTCGTTTTTCGACCTGTTTCAGACATGAAAAAGCCCCAATAGATTATGTATTAGGGCCATTTTTGCAGTCTGGTTAAGGCTAAATTTTGTTGTGTTCCAACACTAAAAGCTTTTCAATATCTGCGGTTTTAATTGTCATATTTAAAGAATGACCACTTTTGAGTCCAATCATTACACTGGAATATTCACTTTTCCCATATGTATAACCACCACGGCCAAAATCTGAGTCTGAAACTTCGATTGAATTAATTTCCGCTAAATCTACATATTGATAGGTTTGGTGTTTACTACAGTATATTTTAGTCAGCTTTGGTTTTAATAATTCCACTCTCATACCTCACTTGAATGATAGGCAATTCACTAGAAGGATAAATCTTCACAGGTTCCATATTTTTAAGTGCTTCTGCCAGTAAAGGTTTAAACTCTTTGGTTATTTCCTCATCAATTACTATTTCTTCAATGTCCAAATAATTTTGAACTTGATATGAAGCAATAATGGCAACGATCCAAATGCTACAAGTTGCTATAAACACAAGACCTAATAAAAATGAAACTATCCAACTCATCCTTATACCCCTTTATTTATGCCCCTTACGGCGTGCATTCATACGGCGTTTCTTTTGACTAACTTTGTTCGGCTTTTTATCAACTTTGGTTGGTGTAAATTCTGGAATTGAGTATTTACTATGTGATCTTGGTACAGAACCCACAACCCCTGCACTAGTACCACTTAACATCACACCCAACGCACTCATCAAAGCAATACGACTTAAACGCATTTCAACATCCTCAGTAAGAAAAAAAGCCCTAAGCAAATTTGCAAAGGGCTGAGTTAAAACGATTATTCGACTGGTTGTCCTTCAACACCACGCGCTTGACGTTCCGCTGTGCGTGCATCAAATTCAGCTAAAGCAGTTTGCATAGCAGCAATAGCTTTTTTGTTCTGGTCTGATGGGAATTTACTGTCTAGGTATTGAGTACGATGAATCAGGATCTTTAATAACGATTCATTGGTCGCGCCATTCACACCATCAACAAATGTTGGACCATCTTGGAAATGGAGATGAATATCAAAAGGTTCGTTATAGTCAGTAGAGCTCGGATCGGCTGAAATTTTGTAATAGGTTGCTGGTTTATAGGCTGTTACGCCTTCTACCGTTTGACCAGCCATTAATTTTTCAAATTCTTCGTCGCCAATATCTTTTTTTGCGAAACCTAAGAATTGCTCCACAAGAAGATCACCATCACTACCCACATCGGTTGTTAGTGCAATTTCTTCATTATTGTCTTGAGTCATGTATAAATCCTAACAATGGTTTATGTTGTTTCATCAAACAGATACATAAAACCATTGTTAGGTGAACTTCATTTTCTTGAGTTCCAATTATCAAACGAGTATCAAACTACCTTCGAGCGTCGAGCTGTGATAAGTCAATCGCCCTACTTCTACACCATCATTATTTGAGTTCTGTTGATGCTGAACATTCGCATTCAAACTCATACTTTGAACTGAATTCCCCCCAACATTTACAAAATCATAGCCATTCGGTTGCATGGTACCGCCTTTATAGGATTCAAACTGAATACTGAAATTGCCTGTATTCTTTTGTGAGTACCAGTACGCTCTTAAAGAGATTTCAAAGTTATTCTGGTTAGAGAAATCTTGTTTAAGCTGCTTTAGATTCAGCAAAACACTTTCAACACCACTTCCCGTATTGTCTCCATTCCAAAATAAATACGCGCCATCTGAAACTGCTCTACTCCAACCCACGTCAATGTTTCGGGATGGATTAATGATTCGCGTCCGAGTATCTAAATCGATACCACCATTGCCATCCCAGATATAGCGTATGACTGCAAAATCAAAGTCCTGAATCGTGTTTTGATTCACAGGTAAATTATTGGTTATCCCATTACTTTCATCAAAGATTAGATAATTTTTAGCGATTACTGCTGCACCAAGCTCAGTATCACCTAGTTCTGTATCTAAAGCTTTGGCATGTACTTTTACCACGATATTGGCTGGTACTAATTTTCTAAGAATTGGAGATAGCTCAATTAATTCTGCTAAATCTACGGATTCATCAATCGAAATACGGATTCGACTCGTTAGAAAATGATTTGGCTTTTCTTCGTCAACCAAATATAACGGGTAACTTGTATAAGTGCTGATTGGATGCCACATCCGTTTAATTTGCCACTGATCAGTCCATAGCATACGCAATACAAACTCAAGAAATCCTAAGCCTCGTTTATTTGCCATGCTTGACCAATTTGCATAGATTACGCGCATCAAGGTATCTGAGGTCTGCGGACGGCGTAGAACCACTAACCCATCTTGTTTTGTAAAGCGTTCGACTACGGTTCGGCTACCTAAGTGCGGTGCGCCATAATCTAAAATATCTTGAATCCGCTGTTGAAATACATCTGCAAAGACTTGTTTAAAAGCCTTTGCCATTGCCGTTTCTAAGCCTATGTGGTTGTTCGGTTGCTCATCTATTGGACGAGTAAAACTTATAGGTTCCATGCAACCCCCATTTCAGCGGACCGTTCTAAAATGATCGTGATGCTATTTGCTGACATATAAACCCATTCATGTGGTTTATTCAGCTCATTGGGAACCATCAACGAAAAGTCACTAATGTTGTCCTGAAAGGCTGTAATTTTATTGCGTACCTGTGTTGAGATTTCCTGTGAATTAAACCCTGTGACTAACCACCGGCTTGAACTCAGCTGTGTCTGTCCATATCGTTCCAAAAACAACTCTTTGATTTGTGCTTTTACAACATCCACGGCATGTACCGCTGCTAAGCTCCCTTTAAAAGTCACCACAAAAGGTTTTTCAACAACAGCGTGTACACGTACCCGATCTTTGTACAGGTTATCGATTTGCCCAATGTATTGAATGATTTCTTGTTCTAAGCTTGCTTGCTCAGCAATATCCTTTGCAACTACGGCAATATGTAAATGATTTATATCCTGGTATGTTGCCCCATAGTACCGATCTTGTTCGTTCTCATTCCATACCGCAATATAGTGACAACGAGCCATAAACTTTTTTCTTACAGCTTGATCAAAATTACCTAAAAATACGGCATCTTCATCATAAAGTGCTGGATAGGTTGAAAGCACTTTTAACTGTGAAATATTTAAAGGATCTGCACCCTTTCGAACAACACCGCCTTGCTTAAAACGTACTGACACTTTGGTTTCATCCGTAGTTAAAACCTCAGCTAATGACGCATCTTTTAATCTTGAAACGTCTACATCTCCATAAGTCTCAAGGATGCCAAAAGTAAAAGTCTGGTTTGCTGCAGCTGTTCGCCCTGCTCTATCATCATCACCAAATTCGACAAAGATACGACGTAGGCTGTCCGTTGTAAGATTAAATGCATAATCTAAAGGCGCGACATTCATCCAGCGTTTTTTTAACTGATAACTCTGATTAGTATTATCTCGAACTGTTAATCCAGCTAAAGCCAAATCATCTTGTAGTTTTAGCTCATAACGATGAAAACTTTCAGAATTGGATATCGTATATTGAATTTCTCTATATTCACTTTGTTCTACTAAAACTTCACCTGTAGAACCTGCTGAAACAGTGACAGATTGCAATAACCGCCAATATCGCCCACCACTATTGTCCTCAATTAATCGTCCTTGGCTCAGCGTAATACTATTTGCAGATCGGTTAATGACCTCCAAAATATGCTGTGTTGGCATCCCAATAGGGAGAATACCCTTGTTTGATGCATCGGCTAGGATGGAACGATCTCGTGTTTTTTTGAATGGTTCAAGTTCAGAAATTTCAAATTCTTGACCGAATAATGCAAGATATGCACCCAATGAGCGTAAGAACTTTAAGACGATTGGATCTTGTGCGTTATAACGTTCCAGTATTTCAAAATCATCTATATTGGCAATCAATCGTGCTTCAAAATCAGCTTGCGTCAACATCGAAGGTTTCTCCATTTCGCGCTAATTGCTTCTCGCGCACTTCATTTAAATTAATTACGATCTGTTGACCAATTCTTAAGTAGATAATTTTGGTCTCAAAACCTTCGTCTTGTGCCCACATCTGAAATTGATCAGCGCTTAACTGTTTTAGGATTGGAATATCGCTTTTCATTTTTTGAATAAAGGTATTGGCAACTGGTGCGCTTAGTGGTGCTAAAAATAAGCTATTAAAATCTGGGCCATAATCTGAACCAATATATCCATTGATCTCTGACTCTAACCAATGCGCGATCATTGCTAAGATTTTGTTGTAATCGATCATAAGCCTGCCCTATGTGCTGTCATGAGCAGAATTTTACAAAAGGAATAAATCGATAAAATTCCAAAGCCATAAATTAAAAAAGCACTCAGAAAGATATAGAGTCCAAAACCACTCACATCCAAGAATGAAAGCAATTCATAACATCGCCATGTAATCAGGCAAGAGATGCTTAAAATGAGAAATGACAATGCATAGATCAATCGTTTTACTTTCTTGAATATAACATCAGCTACACCTTTGTTTAATAAGGCTGATAAAGCTGCTGACATTGATTTAATGCTGCCAAATGCAAGACAAACATGCACAACAAAGCAAGCAATTATAAAAATATCAATGATGACAGATTGAAAGTTGAGATACATGGCTGACTCCAAAGCTTTATGTTTAGGTTATTGCTTCAGAGCTACTATTTTTTATTCTTGTTCCAATAAAAAAGACTACCGAAGTAGCCTTTTTTATGATTTTAAGCTGCATTTGCCTGTGCTTGTTTCAATTGTTCGAGTAGTTGATCTCGTTGTGCTGTCAGATTTGATAGCTCTTGATCGAGTTGTCTTTCTTCTTCGCGCTTATCACTGATTTGCTGCTGGATACTACGATTTTTTCGTGGTGGCAATTTGACCTTTTCTTTTTGGTTTTGTTGCTCAACTTTGGCTTGTGATTCACGAATTAACTTTGCCATTCCAGAAACGGCGTTATCAAAAGTCTGTTGGTAATCGTCACTGAAATCACCTGGTAAAACAATCTCTTTTCCGTTCAATTCAGATTTGAATACATCTGCACTTGCACGAGCGAATAATGTTAGCTCTTGTCCGCCAGCAAATACTAAAAAGATGGGTACAACGCTTACACCACCTTTACGCTGAACCTTTTTAATTTCAACCAACGGGATGCTTTGACCTGTTGCCTTTTCTAAAGCTGATTTGATTTTTTTGATATACGGTGTATCTGGTGTAACTGCCGTTAAGTTTAAAGTGCCCATAAAAATAGCCTTATGTTTCTATAAGGCTATTTTGATTTGAATCTTGTCATTGTCTTGACCTACGTTCCAATAAAAAGCCCACCATCGGTGAGCTTCTTTTCAATTTGAATTTTTACCAGCTATCATTTCCTTTGCAGCTTACGTTATATCCTCAATTAACTTCTTAGCTTGATCTGAATTTTTAAAGTTATCCCAATCAGCATCTTTGTTCTTTAAAATAACTCCAAGCTCTCGGAACAAAGGCTCGCATTTTTCATTTTTTGGTACTAGATATGAAACTGTAAACTTATAAATTTCGTTTCTACTTCCATTACTAATATATTTTAAAGAGTCCGACTATTGTTTTGTCTTATCTAATTTACAAGGAATCCATTCCTTTTCATACCCGTAGGCATCCTTATTGACTGATCCCTTACAATAACCTTTCTTCTCTATTTTTTTGGTTATTTCATCCCTTTTATTACAAGCTTGCCATGTCTTTGGATTTTTACCAGAACCACCGCGACATTTCTCATTAAGAACCTGTTGATGTTCAATCAGTTTTTGAACATCCAGAGGAGGAAAATAATTAGCATTTGCAGCGATTGGCAAAATTCCTAAAATTAGGCTAAATACCAGTTTACCCATTAAACTTGTCCCCCATTCCCAACCCACCAGTAATCGCATGAGCTAATAATCGATTGCTCACATTTTGATTGATAGTACCACTATTTTGATTAGTAACAACAACTTCCTGTGGTGCAGGTGAATTTAAAAACTCTTTTGCTGGCAACACATTTGTTTCCACTTTTGGAGGTGTATAATTCGCTGAAATATTATTGGACCTTGCTGCTATAGGTTTAACTGTGGTTTGCATATTTAATACAGGTACATTTTGTTTTGCTTTTTGTACTATCTTTTCAGCTTCTTGCTGCGTAGTCGGACTAGCTACGGGAATTTCAGCATTTTGAGCAAACTTTGCAAGATCATCTGATTTTTTAGGTGTTTCTGCTTTGTTTATTTTATTGTCAACTTTATGTGTTTGAATATTTCCCTCTGATTTGGTGTAAATATTATTTGCTAAATTTGCCCTTTTTATATGCTCTCTTTCTCCTTCATCATGACGTTCATAAGACTCTGATACTACACGACCTGCTTCACTTGCCGTTTTAGCTTTTTTTAATTTTGTTCCTGCGGGTATTTCTTCTCCTTGTGTCATTTCATAATTAATAAACTCAAGCTGTTCTTGAAAAGTCGCTTGCTGAATACTTTTACCATATTTCTTTTTAAATTGTTTCTGTCTCGTCTTAGACCACTGAGCTAGGCCATACATTCCGCTGCCATCACGATTATAAATGTTATGCTCAAGACCACTTTCTGCTTCTAAATTAGCTACGATCCCTGAAGCTTGAGCTTTACTCCACCCTTTTGCCATGAAAAAATCTAAAGCCTCATTTCTTTTTCCTGATTCTTCCAAAGGCTTATTCGAGTTATAAGCAGCTCCAAACTTAACTGGTTCCCCTCCATTTTCCCCTTTCCCACCATATTGGCTTCGCAACAAGTAACTTGGATTAGGTTGCCCGTTAAATTTTTCATTCCATTTTTCTTTACCCCAGTCATACAGTGACTTAGCCATTCCAGCAGGTGTAAGTTTCAAAGCAGCACTGACAAGCTTTGAAATCATTGACGGTATATCAGCCTCAATTAAAGAATCCGTCCATTCTTTTACATACGGCGCAACGATACCACCTAGCTTCTCACCAACCCATGAACCTATTGCAGCCCCTGCAATTGTACCAACGGGACCAAAGATACTTCCTATCGCACCACCAGCAACTCCACCGACAGCCGAACCTACAGTACCGCCTTTTTCCTTGGTTGATTTAGTACCCCAATCACTAAATGACATAGCAGTGAGTAATGCACCAATTACAGGTAAACCTTTACCAAATTTGAGGATTTTAGCTAGACCTTTACCTAAACCTTTACCCTTGCCAAGTAGACCACCCAAAAGGCCACCTAGTAGACCACCACCAGCACCAAGTAGCTTTCCTAATCCACCAAGCAAACCGCCCCTAGATTGCAAATTATCAGCAATTCGCTGAAGTAGTTTTACTTGTTTACGGTTATGGTCACTTTGTTCTTTAGGCAAGGGCTCATTGCGTTTGCGTGACTTCATCCAACCAGTAAGCGGACGTAACATAAATCCAGCTGCTCGCTTTACTGGTGATAGTACCGTCGCAACTTCATTAATTGCGTCAAGTGTAGGGTCAACACCTTGGGGATTCGAAGGCATTACACCTTTAATCGCTGTACCAATCGTTTGAGCAACTTTACCCAATGTTGATTGTTCTGAATTAGCTCCTATGAAACGCCCATTAGCATCACGTCGACGTTCACCAGTATTGCCAAATTCTCTTATAACGTCCTCAGTGCTATTTATTTCAATCGCACGGCGTTTAGGCTTTGCTTTAGGCTGTGGTTTGCTATCTTCTGTTTTAGTTGATTCAGCTATTAAGTCCTCAATAGACTTAGCAACTCGATCTAAAGCTAGTGAAGATTGAACTAAAGGATTTGCCTGTTCGCGGATTAGATCAGAAAATTCAGCTGGTTTAATCTGGGCATCAATGAGTGCTTGTTCTAATGCGCTTAATTTTAGTTTCGATTGGTTCTCTTGTCGTGAATATTGGTTCTCAATTTCTTTGTGTAAACCCATTAAAATATCGCGGATTACTTCCACGTTTTTATCAATTTTGGATACGTCTTCTCTTGCATTTTTTAGGCTTAGGATAAAGCCTTGTGCGTCGTATTGGAGAATGGTTTTATTTTGATCATTCGTAGACATAAAAAATCACCCTATTTTTACATAGAGTGATTTTGCGCCATACCTAGCTCTAATATTTTATATGGTTCCAGCTTGTTTTCCTTTAATTGTGTTGAGACCAAAAGCATCTCGAATGCTCTCGATTTTCCACTTTGGCCAACGCTTTACTTGTTCCTCACATCTGTTTAAATACTCTAACAAAGATTCATTTTTTGATTGCTTGATTTGTCTATCCATAGTGAAAGACTTTCGAGAATTGTTATTTAAATTACAAACCCTTATTGCTTGACCATTGTTTGATTCTAACCTATGCCCTACTGCGACTTCTTCTTTAGTCGCTTTCCTATAGTTGGTACCATACTGACTTATAACTTCACCAGACTCAGTATTTTTGATCATGTATTTCTTTCTATTAAGATATTCATCATCCTCAATACCGATGACCTCATCAACTAAATTGAACTCATTGCCATAAATACCTAAATATAAAATTTTTTCTCCTATTTCAAACTGATTCATGGCAAACCTCATCATCGCAAAGTGATTGGTCTATATCACCTGTTAAAGCTTCAATAATATCGTTTGGATTAACTACCTGCTGGCAACCAAATAAACTCATTACATGATTGATTCGATTCTGCAATTTCTGAGTTTTTCTGGTTTCCATATCAATAATGTTGTGAAGTATTTGACTATCTTGACTCAGCTTTTGCTCCAAGCTTTCATTTAGTTTTAATTGAGTCTGCAATTCTACTTCTAAAAACTGAACATATAACAATTCTTGCATGTTGTTATATATCTGAGTGATGTAGTAATCACTCAAACCTTCATGTTTTGAATGGCAATATTGAATAAATTTTTCTAACATTTTATTTCTCATCCATTCCGTTAGGCTCACCGATATGGTCTATTCTATGACCTGCTGCGATTTCATCTTCTGTTGCTAATCGCATATCGGCAAAGTAAACAAAGCACTCCTTCCCATCTTCCACAGCTATTGCAACTGCATCCACATCATCAATAATTTTGAACAGGCAATTTTTGTATTTATTTTGGTCTTTATAGACAAGAAAATCCCCGTCCTTAAACATGCTCACCTCCCAACGTTTCGATATTTCCGAATAGTTGATCGTGGTCAGAAAGAGCTTGTTCTAACTTATCAATATTTAAACATCCCATAACAATTGATCCATTCAATTCAATTGGAATAGAAAATGTTGAATATCCATGCTCCTTGGCTTGTTTTACTTGAGCTTTAGCAGCTTTCGGTCCACCTACTTTATTTACTAAATCTATATTTTCTAAAAGACGCTTTAACTCAGCAAGATCAATCATTCCCATAATCATTTCATTGGTAAAATTAAATCTTGGCAAACACCATCTAAGCTCTAACTCGCACCACTCTAGGTGATCTTTAGAATTAAAATATAAGTCTATATTCTCTGCTGTAACTAAATCATGATGTGTTGAACCTTCGGGTGCATTCTTTAATACTTCCATAGCCTTTAATAGACCATATTCAGCAATAAAACTTTTCACTATCTGAATTTGAGATGCTATTCCACTTGTAATTTCATCACCTGTAGCATGTCTCCATCTAGTGGGTAAATAGGATTTAACAATAAAGCCCCACCCACCAGACTTAGTTTTATATTTAAAGTCATAACCCAAATCTTCAGTTAGTTCACAAACCTGATTTGTATATTTAAGTGAAACAGGTAAAACAAAATCACCTACTTTGTATTCATTTATTCCGTTGGTTTTCATAAACTTTGCACCTTAATTTTTTCTATGTTCTGTAAGCAATTATTGAGATTTGCATCTTGTTGTAGCTTCTGAATTTCATGCGCTTGTCTTTGGCATTCCATTTCTAACCGGGTGAAATTTCTTTGCATGTATAGAATCTTTTCAGGATCTCTTAATCGAGCTAAAGCCATCGTCAATAAATTGAACTCGTTCTGTACGTTTCGATCATTAAAAGCAAAATCGATAAAGCTTTGTTCTAATGCTTTACCATTGCGCCAATATTGAGAATTTTGACTCCATTCATTGTCATACCTCTCTTTAGGTACAGCCATTGCGCCTTTAATGTATTTGCAGCGTTTACCATTAGAAACATAGATCAATCCCCATCTCTCTGGTAATTCTTCAGGTTGAATTAGGTCTGTCGGGCAAATGAAATAGCGCCATTTACCAATGCCTATGGCTGGATCAATACGATGTGGTTTTTTCTTATCAGCCAAGAAATCAGAACGGCTAGTTTTAGCTTCTAATAAAATTGTGCCCACATCGTATCCATTGCCGTGGCGAACACCGAATACATCGGGATTCTCTCCATAGCACGACGGCTCAACGATTGAAAAATGGCAACCATGTCCATTAGCAGATTCAGGTTTTCTCAACAACGCAGCGCCGACTTCACACAACTCTCTATGAGTTAAATTTGTTTTAATTTTCATAGATGTGTTCCTCGTATGAAATCTCTAAATATTCTTTCGCACTAGCGTAAGCACTATTAAGTTCAGCAATATATGTAGTCAAATAACTTAAATCATTCTGAAAGTTATCTTTAGCAAGTGCCAAGGCTTCTTGATAGTCAAACTCAAGAAACTCCACATAATTTCTTATGTATGTATCAGCATACCAATCCAAATGTTTTGTATTTAGAAAGTTCATTTTCTGATCTTCAAGTCGTTTTTTTACATCAGTCATTTACCAGCTCCACATCATCAGGATCACCTGCCTCAATCATTGCTAACTTACGTGCAAAGGCTGCTTTTTTATCAGTGGCCATTTTCTCTTTGGCAAGTCTCATTCGTTCTTCAGCTCCAGCCACAACCGCAGAGCGTTTCGACTGTATTTCAGACTGATCTTTGAGTTCTTCAATCTCAAAGCCCCAAAATAAAGCTTCGGACTTTGCGATATTCGCTAATGTGATACTTTGCTTAACATTCAGCTCTACGATTTGACTGATCAAACCCATTTTGAACTTTAAGCCATTAATAATTTTTATAGCCTCTTTATCTTCAGGATCTAAATTTCCTACATCGAGCTGTAAAACTTCATCTCTGATATGAATAACACTGGTAATTGTGTCACCAGCTAATTGGCCCAAATCAGCCAGTCGTAGCCGATTCTGTTGAATGATTTGTGCTGAAGTCAGTCTATTCAGATCAGCTGCACTAAATCCATTATCTGACTTTGATTTTTGACCCCAAAACTCAGCAATATTTGACGGCTTTTTGACAGATTTTTGACTAGCATTTTCTCCTTCATTTTCATTATCTTGGGTGCTTTCTTGACTAGTCTTTTTACTAGTCAATTTTTTAATTTCATTATTGAGTTCACGGGCAGTCTTTTTGACTAGATTTTTCGTGCACTTTTTCCATTTTTCAGCGATTGCTTTACGGCGTACTACTGAGGGAGAAGGCATTTCGCAGCCTAACTCCTCACCGACTTGATCAACTAGTTTTTGCCAGGTGATCTTAGGGGATGACTCATAAACTAATTTGAGTCGATCCCATATTTCTTGTGAATATGATTGCACTGCCATAGTTAATTACTCAGTGCATCACCTGAAAAGAAATCGAACTGAGCTTCATCTTTCTCATCAGTAAGTAAAGTTGTTTGAGTGAAACGTGTTTTACGTTGACTCTTTAAGTCTTGAAGTATTTTCTCTTGAATTTCACCCTCATCACGATCTGAAATATCTTCCAAACCTTTGGCAATATGATTGAATTGAACTGCACGCTCTTTTTCACATTCCTGAATTGTTTGGATTAAATCCATCATTACAGGTTGTAATTTCTCTTGTTGAGGGCGGTCAAGTTGCAAAAATTGTTTTGCGACTATTTTTGATTGCTCTAATAGCTGTACCTGTAGCGCCTTGGGAAACGAGCTGATATGTCTTGCACATAACAAAGAAATCTGTGCTGTAATCGCATTTAGGTTATCTGCCAAAATATCGCCAACACTATTAAACAGAACACCTGCAACGGATTCAGTTTCGTTTAGTTCAGGATTAATCGTAAAACCTAATACCCAATCGACAGATACCCGATACATACTGCACATGACTTGCAGTAACTCAGCATCTGGTAATGTCTTACCATTCTCCATTTCACTAATACGGTTCTTTTGCTCAACACCAAACAATTCAATAGCAACTTCGTGTTGAAGCATTCCACGGCGTTCTCTTGCAAGTGCAAGTTTACGACCGATCAAGACTCGTTTTTCTAAATCAGTTCTTTTAGCCATTACGCAACTCTCCCAGCAAGCCAGTCGAAGTTCACTTTCTTATCAAGCCAATTTGTTTCGTTGATAAATACACATGAAAGCCATACACAACCATCTTCAGTAGGTTCTGCAAATTCGATTTTTTCTTTCACAAAAATGTTGTCATCTTTAAAAAGTAGCTCTGTACCTTTCAAAGAGTCGATTAGCAGTTTTGGATAGTTATCAATATCAAAACGCGGATATGTGCTTGCACTGTAACTACGAGTTTTTCGTGGTGGCTGAACAAGCAATCGAATTTCACATTGTTGTGAAGTTGCTTTCCATTTAAGCGCTTTAAAAATAGGTGCATAGATTTCAAAAACACGACGTTTAAATTTCTTAGCACCAACAGATAAACTATTACGTTGTTTGCCTGTGCTCTCGTCAATCGTTGCACGCCAAATATCATTCGCACTAATGCCATAAGGGAGTTTTACAGTGATAAAGCCTTTCCCTGTAATCACTAATCCGCCTGTACTGCATTGATGCAGTTGATCACCGTTTACTGTTTCGCTAGTCACAGCACATGGCAATATAACTTTTTTATCTAAAGCTCGACGTGCGCGTGCTTGGCGATTCGTTTTGGTTTCAATCAGAGGATGCATTGCAAAGAATTCAGTTTTGCCGTTTTTCGCCCACTGTTCCCATAAATTACGACTTTTACCCATGATGATCACCCTTTGAAGCAGTGTTCAACGTATTGAGTTTATGAAGTAAAGCTTTATTTTCAGCATGGCTTAAGCGAAGTTCTTTCCAAAGCTCAAATGCCAATGCAACAGCTAATTTTTGATAGCCATCAATTGAATCGTAGGTAAATACATCAACTCCATATTGATTAATCAAAACTGAATATTGCTTTTGCTGTTTTAACCATGTTTCGAATTCTTCACGAATTTGCTTAATTAGTTCCAGTGAAGTGAGTTGAACAAAGTTTTCAGGGCACATAAACGGGGTGCCTAGTTCCAATTGACCGTAGACATAACCATCTTCATGGCGATCTACAATCGCATCACCTTTGATATGTTTACATGAAAACTCAGTACGTGAATCGCTAATGAAATCTATGTGTACTCTTGTACCCTTTTTAAATTGCGTTGTTTTCGCTGCTGTTGGCTCTTTTGCTTGAGCTATTGTCTGATTCATGCTGTACCACCAATATGCTTAATAACGGTTTTAGGGACATTCAGACCATCACGCTCACATGCTTCTAAATATTCGTCGGGTTGATCAAATGGATCAGGCCACGGTTCTTTAACTGCTGGACTTGCCAAGTTTTGTTTTGGTTCAAGTTTTGCCGGTTGTTGAACTGTACGATTAGTAATATTTAGCTTCTGCTTCAATGCGTTAAGGCGCTGTACAGCTTCATCATTAGACACTGGTGCATGGCTTTTTTTCTTGTGTTCCAATTGCTTTGGCGGTACATACATTTCTTGGGTGCGTCCCACTTGTTGTGCCTTTGCAACAAATGCATTGTATGTATTAATAAATTGCTCTCGTGCAGGTTTCATATACCCATCGAAGATCATTGGCAAAACCTCATCCAATGCAACTTTAGTTATTTGAGTGATTTGCACACTTTTATCGGCTGTAAATCGACATGCACGAGCCCAAGCTTCATCTGCTGACATCCAAGTCTCACCAATGCACCAATCACGGAAATCAGAGAAAGACGGCATGAACTTACCGCCCGATTTCAATAATCTGTTTCGTGCACGTTCAAACTGATCAATATTGACATCACAAAGACATTCCATCGCTTTAGATTCAACAAATTCCATTGGTACGGCGTTATCACCAGTTGTAGGAAAATTCTTGTTGAATTGCGCAGCGTGAATTACTCGTAAATCTGAAATTAAGATACGGATATCCTGAATCGTAATTTTATGCATGACCGTACTCCACATTAGCTATTAGCTTTTTTGTTGGAGTTACATCCACAATTGCGTTTGCGCTTTGTTCTTCATCGAGAATGCGCTCAAAATAGCCCTTAGCTGGTTGATTAGTATTTACAGGTTGATTCGCTTTGGTTTGTTTTTCACGGCGTTTAATCACATCTTGAATATTGTTTTGAATCCAAGTAAGCCATTTCACAAACCAGATGCTCGGCGTGTTTTTATCGTTTTTCGCTGCGAAGAAATCACAATAATCTTGTAGCAAGGTTTGAAAATCAGTTGATGAAATTGATTCATGTCTTGGTACCGCTAGATCAATGAAGTCCATTTGAAATTGTGAATGCTCACTTGCAAGTTCAAGTAACGAGTAAAACTCTTTGTCATGTGCTTTGTAGGTTGCAAACTGAATCGGGACAAAATTAACTTTTTCCTCACTCGCGTTATTACCATTACTATCTTGGTTATTGGTTAGTGGTTCTTGGTTAATGGTTATTGGTTTAGGCTTTTTTTGGCTTTCCGTTGGGTTTTCTTGGGTTAGCGTTGGGTTTATTTCGCTTTCCGTTGGGTTTTCTTTGGATTGTTCAATTGGTTGTTCGCCTTGTTGAGATTCACCAGAATCATCACCTGTTTTTGGTTTGTTTTTCGAACCTTTTGGACGACCGCCTTGTTTGCCATTTTCTGCCTGTTTAGTTATATATGCTTTATAAGCGATTAAATCTTCTTGTATATGATTCTGAATATAAATGCCTTCCTCATTCATAACGAAGAATTTTTTCAATACAAACTTAACTGCTGCAATTTCTTCATCAGTTTCAGCCCATACCCAATCAATCGCTTGTGCTTCGCTTGGAAATGCTTCGCGGTCATAACAAGCATCCATAAGCAAGTTATAAACACCATGTTGTAAAATGTTAAGGCGACCTGCTTTACGATGATAATCACCAATTTTCTTTTCGTAGTAATGCATTAGAACGCCTCCATAAATAAATCTTGCTGATCAGGCATTTTTGAACTAATGCCCTCTTTTACAAACTGACATCTAGCCTGTGCTATTCCGAAATACTCTGCTTCACGTTCAATACCCACAAAGCTAAAGCCTTCTAATATGGCTGCTTTTCCTGTACTACCCGACCCCATAAACGGATCAAGCACTACACCACCTTTAGGCGTAACTAATCTGCACAAATAGCGCATTAGTTCAGTTGGTTTTACAGTTGGATGAAAATTCCCATTCCGCTTAGACCAATCAACATTTTCACAATCTCGCATTGTTGAATTCATCTGCAGCATTGGAGTATTTGAGCTTTCAGTACCTTCATTTCGATCTGTACGATTTGCTTTGGCACAATAGAAAAATCTTGCTGCTGATCCTTTGTCACCATAAGAAATTGTTTCTGTCCCATAAGGACGGCTTTCTTTACCAAATGAATTACTGGTATTACCGTTTAGGTCCTTACTTGAAGCTTTTATTTTGTTGTTACTTCCACTGGCGGTTATTGGGAAATTTGCCAAGACTTCTTCACTTCCATCATGAATTAAATTAGCTGGAAATCTTCCGAGTTGGTTTTGAACATATACCGTGTCTCTAATACCTGCTTTTACAGAGTTATACGCATTGCCTTTAATGTTGTTATTTTTAGTACTGGCAATCTCATCAGCCGTTTGAACCCGGCATTCGTCTATATTGATAGCGCCTGTGCCGTATAACTCAACATTTTGAGCAACCGTACCAATTAAAGGTTTACGTGCGAAAGTAATCGGTTCAAGCGCTGGTTTTAATGCAGTACCCCAACCTTGCCATTCACCATCGAGGTTGTGAGATTTTGGAAAGCCTGAACCATAGATCCAAGCAATCATGTCTCTAATCTCAAAACCTGCATCTTCAATATTGCAAGCCATACGATGCTGTGTACGAGTACCAGCAAATGCTAGTAAGTGCCCACCGGGTTTAAGAACGCGAATACATTCTTGCCAAATTTCAATGCTTGGTACTTCACAATCCCATTTTTTGCCCATGAACTTAAGTCCATAAGGCGGATCAGTAACAATGCTGTCTATTGAGTTATCAGAAAGTTCTTTCAAAACTTGTAAACAATCACCTTGATATAAATTGAATGGTTGCGTCATTTTTCACCACCATTGAAAAAAACATTATTTACTCGAGCAATTGCTGCCATCGGCATAGGCGAAACACTATTCCCACACATATGGACCTGTTCTGTTTTAGTTAGTGGCTTACCATCATGACCTTGTTCAATGACGTAAGAATCTGGAAAACCTTGGCCTTTATATAGCTCTCTTGGCTTGAGCATTCGAATTCGAATATCTACAATTACCCAAGGTTCACCTTTAATCCAAACAGTAACCAGAGCTAGACGATCTTTTGTGGTCAGTGTGTCTAGTGGTGCAGTGATGTCACGAGCATCGCCATTACCATAGAAATTGATAAAAAAGGCAGCTACTTGTAAGGCACCATTAAGATCTGTTTGACTAAAATGTGCTGAAATAAGCTGTTGCTGGCTTCCAGTATTCGTGATGGTTGATAAAGGCTCGAAAAGATGTCGCCCATCTGTCTCATTAAAACCACCATTGGCTTGCATCATGTAAGCTGCAACCAAGTTGCGACTTGAACCAGAAGCCGTGATAGTTCCTAGAGGATCAAGAATATTGTCACATCCATCACTCCATCTTGGATTTTCTGGTGTACCTTCTCCATGTCCAGCATGAATAAGCAATGGTGCAACTAAACCATGATGCCCACCTTTAACTTGAGCACAAATTGTTGTTAATGGTTGATCAGCAGACCAATTCCGCTGTTGAGATGCATTGGCAAACTCAGTCAGAAATGGCGCAATAATTGGACTAACCAAAGCACTATGACCACCAAATGCTGATGTCGTAGTTGCCAAAGGTTCAGTTATTTCATGCCCTGTTGAAGTCCCAAAGTCTCGGCTAATAAACGGTAATGTTGACTCAACCAAATAAGGATCATCTGTTTCTAAAACAAATTTTTTAAGTCCGCGAGCAATACGCTTTAATGTCGCGTCAGCCAATGGTTTTGGGCGATTGAAAATAGATTTTCCAAGGTCACTAAAATCTATGATTTCAGCAGCTGCACGCCACTTTTGCTTTTTCTTGGTTGCTTTAGTTACTTTCGATTTCTTTATGTGCGTTGGTTCAGGCCACACAATTGGCTGACCATCACATCGAGCAATAACAAATAAACGCTCGCGAGTAGTTGGAGCACCAAAGTCAGCAGCAACAAGCTTTTTCCACTCCACCACATAGCCCAATCGCTCAAGATGACGAACAAATTGTTTCCATGTTTGACCAATTCTTTTTGGATCAGGTACTAAAAATTGATTATCTCGTGGAACATATTCACCAGGTTCAGCAACTCGATACTGTTTTTTTCCATTAACAATTATTTTGTCTAAAGTAATTACTCGACCTGTTGCTTTATCACGTTTAGCAATCAGTGGTCCCCAGTTAAGCATCTGCTTAACATTTTCCATTGAGATAACGTCTGGTTTAACCTTGCCAGCAAATTTAGGAATAACCCAAGCTAAATCGCGAATCTCTTTTTTCCGTGGTTGACCGCCAGCAGCTTGGGAGTGATGAGTACAATCCGGACTCGCATGAAACCAGCCGACTGGATACCCCTCACAGATTTCTACAGGATCTACTGCAAAAACATCCTGAACATAATGTTTTGCGTGAGGATGATTAGCCTCATGCATTGATAGTGCTTTGGGATTGTGATTTACAGCTGCAAATACGCTTCGGTTTAGACCCATTTCTAAACCTGTGCTTGCTCCACCGCCACCAGCAAAGAAATCTACGATAATTTTTTCAGAGAAATTTAAATCAAATTGAGTTTTAAAAGAGTGTGATAATTTTACAAAGGTAGTCATTGAGCTGCCCCTTTAACCACGTACTTAATCTCTCCATTCAAAATTGCTTGGATCAATCGTTTGTGTTGAGGTGCCCAATATAGGGATTTGACATAAACTCTTAATTTTCCATAATCATGCTGTTTCCGTTTTATAAACCAATCAGCTTCTTGGTGCGTTAAGAAAACACCAACATCAAACCATTCAACTTTAAAATTTGTTTTATAAAGATGTAGATCATTATCATTTGAGAATTTTTTTAAAACATCGCTTTGATCACATGCATCAAGATCAGTAAAAAGCTCACTATGAGCATCAATTGCTAAAGCATTGAGTGCATGTTTATCTTCTGCATCTAGTTCATTAAAGTAATCAAGTGCAGTATCGAACTCTGTACCTTCTTCTCCATCTATCCAGCAACTCTTATCTGAATATTCTGAATTAAGTCCATAGACTTTTTTTTCTTCCTGAACATGAAAAATAGGACTTGCTGTACCAAGATTAAAATTTGTTTGAGAAGATTTAAGGTCAGCAACCAATTGTAGCCATTCTTCTAATGTAAATTGGCTCATACCATCACCTCATCTAATTTCTTAAATTCGGCAATGACATCTTTCAGAATGTCTAATAGAAATACATAGTGGCTATTTGATAAGCTAGGATTTTTATCCCACCACCAATCATCACCAAGTAAATTACTTAATAACTGTAATGAATCGCCATCAAGCAAATCGTAGAGATGTGCAGCACCATTAAAATTTTTATCTGAAATATCATCATAAGCGGAACGCAATTGCTTTTTAGTAATGTCACCAGACTTACGAGCATTTTTAAGATCATCAAGATAGTTAGTTGCAAACCATTCAAAAAATTCCTCACCACTTTGAACAGGAACGGTTTTCAACAATTTAGGGAAAAGTTTTTTTATCAAATAATATTCATCACATTGCGCAATGAACTTTTTAAATGAGGCTTGACCTACATGACCAAAAAAACTACTTCCAGCGAAATCATCACAAACTAGTGTAATTCGTCCACCGCCAAGGCTATAGGTAGAATTAAGTTCGATATAGACAATTGCCCAATGATCTTTGTATGGACCAATACTTGATAGAACTATCTTCTCAATAGGCTGGTTTTTTTCTTCAGGCAAACGCTTATTAGCTTCTACCTCTGTATTTGTAGCTTTACGTTCAATCTGTGATTCAAGATGTGCTGTTTCAGAAGATGTAGAAAGGTTGAGTAACCGATATTTAATCGTTCTATTACCAATTTTGAAAACCTTAACAATCTGAAATACATGATTAGATTTCTTTTTCAAAATTAAATCATTGATCTGGAATTTTGGTGTTTTCTTCATGCAGCACCTGCCCGTGCTTCATCAGCAACTACAACAAAAACGCTTTCACCATTAAAATTGATTAAGTTCGAAGCAAATAACGATGATTCAATTTGCTCACAAACGTCATCTTTTAATTGATGTTCAAAGGCTAAACGTGCTTTCCAATCCTCACGCCAAACTTGATCGTCTGGAGAAGATGCCTGAATTGCTTCTTGCTGCATTTCTAACAAAAGTGAAATTGCCGACTTATGGAAATTGAAAACACATTGAAGGTGTGGACGATTATTCTTGTTTGATTTCATTATCGAGCACCTACCAACTTTTGTAGGCGATCAAGATCAAATTTGCTTTGACATGACTTTGTTAAATGAAACCACAATAAATATGCACCATCTGCTTGATTATCAAATGAATCAGCTTCTGAATGATTTTCATCTTCCAGAGCTACTTCTTTTTGCAAATTAAAATACTGAATACGTTCAACTGTGCTTTGTGTAATTTGCTCGTATGTGAAATTACTATCTGCAAAAGTAGCAATCACTGGCGATTGGATAGTCTCTAAAGTATTTCTTAAATCATTAAGAGCAACACTATCTGCAATAGCTTTGTTGAATCCCATGATTCTTAATTCTTGTTGTGACCATGCCCCATCTACCCAGATAAAGATTTCTTTAGTTCGAAAATCAATCTTTTCAAAATAACGATCAAAATGAGTCGCACCTACTGGAGCATTTTCAACAATGTATTGAATTGCTTTGATGCCACCAAAAACCGTGACAAAGTATTTATTACAAGCTTGTTGAAGCTGATCTAAAGAAATTAGATTTTCATTAGAACGAGTGCCGTAGTAGTAGTTTTTTTCTAATGAGTACCAATCAAATGCATCAGGATTACCGTTAAGAATTTTAAGAGCTGCTTTAATGCCCCCCACTAGATTTAAAACAGCCTGAAAATCTTGATTATTTTCAGAAACAGTTTCTTGCTGCTTAATTAAACAATGGCTACATTGTTCACCAGTTTTTTTAAATTCCGTACATTTGTTTGCACAGCTATGTTCTGATAAAGTAGTTGAGTTCATTTTTTCCTCGAAGTTAAATGAATAAAATTTTTTGACCGCTTCTTGCGCCAACAAGAAGCGGTTAAACCAAACCTTCACTGGTTAATTTTTCGATTACCCAAGCTTCTCCTTTTGTTGTGAACATTGGCTGTGAAAAGCCAAGTCCTGTTTGTTTCACTTCTCCAAAACCTTTATCGATAAACCACTGTTGGAATAAACGCGCACGTTTAACGCCTTTGTGATAAACATCAAAAATGTCTAAAAGCTTGTTTAGTTTTACTGCTGAAATTTTTATTTTCTGAGCGACCTGCGAAGCATTAAGCAGTGTTGAGCGCTCAACGATCTTGTCGTAATACTCAACCTTCGGCGCTGCAAGTTCTAATTGACGTGCTTGATTGGCTGCTAATTGCAAAGCTTCAGCATATGTTTGAGGAATTTGTGCTTGTTGCTGTTTTAGAATTTCTAAAACCTTTCTGCGAACACCCTTAGACTCACGCATTGCAACTAAGATGCACTGATCATGATTAAGAAATGCTGCAACTGTGACCGTATTATTCTGATTATTCACAACGAAGGTTTCGTAGTGCTCACCTTCTAATTCATCAAAAACACGCGGATGAAAATCATTAAGTCGAATTTGAGACTCACCAAATTGATTGCGAACCTGGTTAATGATTTTTAATAGTTCAATACTTGAAAACTGATTAGCTGACGCTTGATTTAAAACAATTTGATTCATAGTTTTTCAACCTCTCCCTTTTCTAGTAACTCAATCCCAAAAGTGTTTTTGTTTTTCTATTCTTGAAATACAATTGGATCTAATTTGCTCTTAGCTATTCCTGTAACTTCTGAAATAACGGGAATATATTTAGGAGGGATGCGGTCTTGAGAAATCCAAGATTGAACTGATTGATATGAATAATTCTTTCCATTTTTTTTAGTAATTAAACGAGCGACCGCACTTACTCCACCTGCTTTTTGGATCGCAGCTTTGACTAAGTTTTCGTTAATTACTTCAACGTTGGTTTGATTGTTATTCATTACAGGTTAAGCCCTACTAGCTAATTACAAGTATTACTTTAAAGAATACAAGAATTACTTGCAATGACTTTTTTAAAGAATTGCTTTATATTTAGTACAAGATTTTCTTGTGTGCATTGAGATGAACAAGCTTGAAATGGGTAAGCGAATCGCGAAAAAGCGTGAAGCTAAAGGTTTAGACCAGACAGAATTAGCGCATTTGCTTGAAATTACACCTCAAGCAGTGCAGCAATGGGAAGCTGGTCAAACTTCACCTCGCGGAAAAAATCTTGAAGCTTTAACAAATACTTTAGGGTGTACAAAAGCATATCTGTTTGGTGAAGAAGATGAATTAAAACCAATAAACCGAGCGCGATATGTTCCTCTGATTGATTGGGTTGCAGCTGGTAATTGGAATGATCGCCATCTCGAAATATTAGATAAATATCCAAAGATTCTTTGTATGTTTAATGTCGGACCTAATGGCTATGCCCTTGAAGTTAAAGGTGAAAGCATGAAGGATGAGTATAAACCAAAAGATATTATCTTTGTAAATCCTGATCTTAAGCCTGAGATTGGTGATGATGTTATCGCTTGGTGTTCAAATGGTTCTACCTTTAAAAGACTGATCGAAAATGATAATGGTTCTTTTCTTTTGAAAGCTCTAAATACTGAGTGGGTACCACGGTATATGCCTCTTGATGAAACTTGTTATTTGACTGGTACCGTGGTTGGTTCTATCAGCTCTAAAACCAATCAAGATTTAAGTCAGTTATTACTTATGTAATTTTTTGCAAATAGAAAGCCTGCATAATGCAGGCTTTTTTTTGCTCCGATATAAAAATACAAGAATTTCTTTAAATAAATATTGAATACAAGATTTACTTGTAATAAGATCATTTCACCACAACAAAAACCTAATGTTAGGTGAATGAAATGCCAGTTAAAAACACTTCGTTCTGTCAAACACTCTCTAATCTTCAACGTGGTTCAACCATTGATGAATTAGATCAGTTATTGACTGATGCATTACAGGCTTCACAAGATACAGGCAAAGTCAGCAAATTAACGGTGACTTTGACTATTAAACCAAATGGAAAAGGCACGTATAAAATTACGGATGATGTCAAATCCACGCTTCCTAAATTCGATAAAGAAGCAACAGTTTTGTTTACAGATAGTGATCAACAGTTAGTACGTGAAGATCCTCGTCAACAAAAATTAAACCTTGAGCAAATCGACTCAGGCACACCAGTTGAGCTTAAGAAAATTCCAGCTGAAGACAAACCACAAATTAAGTCATTAAGTTAATTCGTTAGCTTTTGATATAGCTCGCTTTTTAAATTTCCACTAACCATTTTAAAGGTTAATAACGATGAATGCCCTAAACAATAATACTGAATACGCCTACGCACTTGGTCAAACAAGCTTACAAGAAACAGCAAAAACTGTTGGTTCTGTACCTTTTGTTGTCGTGCCTGAAGGTAGTTCAGTTCATCAATTTCATGAAGTTTTAGAACGCCCTTTGCATCTGAAGCAAAACGTTAAATTGAACACTGCTAAAGATTTCATTGCATATGTAGAGCGTTTTGCAGATCTTAACACCATTGTTTTTGTCAATGTGTTGGCTGGTCAAGTAAAGGCTGTTCTTGATTATCATCAAGTTGAAAATAAGCATGAAAATGGTACTGATGCTGTTCCGCGTCATTGTCATCATGTCGCAAACTTCACAGTAGAAAAAACACCTGAATTTCAAAAAATCGAAAATAACTCAGGTAAAAAATTCAGTCAGACTGAATTTGCATTGTTCATTGAAGATGTAATGCCATACATCAACCAACCTGATGCAGCTGTTCTCCATGAAATCGTTCAAACATTGAATGCAAAAACCAATGTCGATTTTAAATCTGGTGTTCGCACTGACAACGGTCAAGTCCAACTTCAATATAACGAAACCATTGAAGCACGAGCTGGTGTAGCTGGAAATTTAACTATTCCTGAAAAAATTGTATTTGGTATTCAAGTACATCGTGGCGGTGAACATTACGCCCTTCCTGCTCGTTTCCGTTATCGCATTAAAGATGGTGATATCACCTTCTGGTATGACCTAGATCAACTTGAAAAAGCCATCGAAAAGTCTATGGAAGATACTGTTGAATATATCCGTAATGGAAAAACAATTCTTAAAGATGATCAAGAAGTTCTATTACCAAGTGTACCTGCCTACGTGACAATTTTGGAAGGTTCACTTTAATTTTTATTAAATTTAAAGCACAAAAAAAGCCCTGCTAATCTTGGCGGATTCAGGGCTTCTTAGGGTCAATCTTCATTGCATTTAGCAAGAAAATTATGGAACGAGAGCATTATGGAACAAAAGCTATCTCAAAACAATATTACATTTAGTTTCTCAAATGTAATGTTTATTTCGGCAGTTATCGCATTAATTGTGATCGTAGGAATTACTATCGCATTTTCTCAACCTGTAAGCTCTAAAGCTGATGAAACATTTATTCCTAATACACGCCCTTCTAACTTGGGCGTGATCTATCTTTCAATTACTTCAAAAGATTCAGGTATAGGAACAGTCAACCTTGATGGTTATCTTGTCCCAGTTGATTTCAAGTTTGAAGCCAAATTAAGGGATTATGGAGTAACTGAAAGCCAATATCCCGATGTAACTATTACAAGTCTGGATATCGGCAAAATTAAAAATAGTGTGACCGGCGAATTTGTGGATGACTTCACAATTTACCAAGACCATAAACAGATCAACGAAGCAATTAAAAACTTTATTGAGTCTAATAAATTGGTGGAGGTTCGCTAATGTCTACAGCAGCCCAACACCCGAATCAAGATCCATTCGAAGCTTTCAATCAAACGATTAGCCCTGCTCAAATGCTTGAATCTTTAAGCAAAGGCATCGGTATTGAATATGCAGAAGTGGATACAAAAGACTGGACCTTCATAGAAAAGAATTGCCCAATTTCAATTGCAGATATTTTTAGCGGTTGCCTTAAGTTTCGCTTTTCAATGAAAACTTATGAGACTCAAAAGCATAAGGAAAAATCTTCAAAGTATTTCTGCGAATACTTAAATAACGATGGTGATGGTAATGAACGTTATCGCGTGGGATTCGAGAATTACTCTGTTTATGTACTTAAGCGCAATCCTAATTCTAAATTGCCTATGGGTTTAAGCAAATACGTAACTTGGGGAACTCAGTTAAACGGTTTTGATTTTTATATTGAACGAAATGGTCAATTAGTTGCTATTACACCGTCCGAAAAAGTCACACCTTATCTATATAAAGCTAGACAAGCAAAAGAGTTAGTACGTCGTACTAAATACCTTGATGAAAAAGGTTTTTTCAAAACTGATCCTAAACAACGCAAGATTTTAGGTTAGGAGGTTGCGATCATGGAAAATGGTAACAACCAAAACATGGATTTATGGCATTCAGTTTGTATTACTGATCCGACACAAACAAAAAAGATTGAAGGTAAACCGTATCAAGGAACTTCACCAAAAGCTTATTGGTTAATTCAAAGAGCTACTGAGACCTTCGGACCTATAGGTCACGGTTGGGGCGTAGATGTTAAAGATCATGGATTCCAAAAAATTGATGATGTGACTATACACCATTGGATAGTAATCACACTTTGGTACATGAAAGATGGTCAAAAATGCTGTTTTGATCAAACTGCTGGTTCAAAGGCTTTATATAAAGCAAGCACTGGACTGGTTTATGACGAAGACGCGATTAAGAAGTCAAAAACAAATGCAACTGTTAAAGCTTTAAGTCTCCTGGGGTTTGCTGGCGATATTCATGCTGGATACTGGAATGCACCAGGTTATCAGCAAAGAGCTTTTGACCATTATTACAGTAATTCTAAGACTGTAAATTCAAATCAGCAAGCTCACCAGCAACAGGCCACAGGCGTTAAAGAAACTAAAGACGTTCAACAAAATGTGAGTGAATCCAAGCCTAAGCGCACTGAAAACCAGCTTTTTAATGATGCAATTTCAGCAATTAACAAAGCTACTGATACTTCCGTTTTAGATGCTGCATATAACCGTTTTAAAGGCACTACTTTCGAAAAAGCCATCGTTGCAGCATGTAAGAACAAAAAAACTCATGAGCGATGGGGCCAAGCCTAAATTTTGGTGCCCTTCTCTAAAGCTATCTATTAAATATTGGAAAAGTAAATGAATACAAAAGTTAATTTGCCTATTTACACCGAACAACAAGTCAAAACGATTGTTCGCTCAGTTATTGAATCAAAGCCTGACAATCTTTTTGCTGAGGTCTTGCATGTATTTGAAAAGCCTTTGATCGAGGAGTTGCTACTTCAAGAGAGAGGAAACCAAACTCGTGTAGCCATGCGCTTAGGTTTAAATCGAGGTACGCTGCGTAAAAAATTACATGCACATGGCATTTTGAAGGAGGTTAATTAATATGGAAATATTAAAAATCTCTGAAAAGCAATTGTCTGGTGAATTTCAGTTTCACAGCCTTAAAGTTGATTTGAGAACTCAAAATAAAGCCGATGTATTGAAATGTTTTGTTCAGTTGGATTTCTACGTTACTTCAGCGACTTCAATAATCGAAAGTGATGAATTTCTTTTTGTCCAAGACAATGGTCGAGTTTTTTCTTGCGAAAATGCGATTAATTCAGACGGTTATACATGGGTTGATCTTCAGCAGTTAAAAGAAATGGTTATCCTAAGTCGTAATGATGTCAATGATGCTAACCATACAGATCAAGATGGTTGGAAATGGTTCTTGACCAGTAACAGTGACGGCTACGTGTTTGCAGCTGGCAATGCTCAGCAATTACCACGTTGGGATAAATCGCCATTAGATCATGTTGATTTGAAACCAATCGTTAAAGATGAAAATCTACAGGAAAAAGATAATTTTCAAACCATTAAAGTAAATGGTCTTGAAGATTTGATTGATGGACGCAAAGCTTTATCAGCCCTATTAGCTTGGGAAAAAGTACAAATTAATTTCCAACCTTGGGATGAACACTTGTGGGTCAATATCGATCCGACAAAGGATAATTTTTCTATAACAGACTTTTTTAATGATTGTTCTCCGTCAGGGCAAAAAGTATTTTTCCGTTTAAAACCCTCAGTGATGACGATTAATGGAATTGAATGCTCGCGCCCAGAATTAAACACTGAGGATGACTTAGAGTTATTAGAAAAAGATCAACAATATTGGTTAGTAGACTTAACCAGTCCTGATCTTGCGTCTCAATATAAATGGCATGGATCTTCAGAAGAATATTCTTGGGCAGAACGTGGACTAATTCATTTGAAAAAGAAAAATGCAATTTCCCATGCTAAAGCATTAATTCAAGCTACCGTAGGGAGTAAAGCGCAATGAAACATACTGTACTTGTTCCCCTTGCCCTACTTCGTGCTGCTTTAATTGCATCAAAAGATGAAGATGAATGGGATTTCAGAAATTTAGATGCAATCGCAATCAACAAAGGACACATTGTTGCAACGGATGGGTGCATCCTTTTTTATGCAAAATTGGAAAATGTCGAAAATGATATTTCCTTTATTATTCCTAAAGCTTATGCCCAAAGCTTTATAAATAAAACTGAATGTTATTCTGGTTTGATTAATTGTCAGATTTCATATGATACGGAAACCAAAATAGGTTTAATTGAAATTCCAAATCATCATAATGCTTATGAAGGTTTCAAAATATTTTTAAGCGAATCATACATTGACTGGCAGAAAGTTTTACCTACAAACGATGTCGAATACAAAGGCTTTGTTCGTTTTGGTGGGGATTACATTAAAAAACTTGAGGAAATTTCAGGCTTACTAGGCAGTATTTGTCGCCATAATTTGAAACCAACAGGATTAGCCAAAGCAGCGAATATTAATTTTACATTTAGTGATTTTGAAAATGTAAATGCTATTTTGATGCCTAGAAATAACAATCCTGATGCAGAACTATTTTGTGTAGCTATCTCAGATAGTCATAAAGATGAAGAATCACTGTTACCAGCTGCAACCGCAGAATTAGCATTTAAAGCTGCACAACGTCTGAGAAAAGACTTTATCTTTAATCCAAGATTTTCAGATGACTATTCACCATTTAGTGATGGTGCAAGTTGGATTTATCCAACCGTCTGGAATGGTTCTAAAGATGCTCATGCAGATCAATTAGAAATTACAGAAGAATGGTTTTCTAAACCATTAAAACGTTATGACGATGCCGGATTAGCGATTAAATACATACAAGCAGTTAATGATTGTGTTGAATGTTATCTTGCCGATGAATCAATCATAGCAACAACTGTAGAACAAGTAACTAAGTTCTTTAATGAAAATAAAGCTTTGATCAAGGCAAAGCTTTGGAGTGTAAATATTCCTGAAGAACCAGATTCAGCGCCAATATTACACCCTGTCCCATCTCAGAAAATTGGAAAGCAATTAGTCCACAGACTAAAACAAGAAGCTTTAAAGCAATTCCCTACTGTTGGCCAATCTATTGCTGATGCAGTAACAATTGAAGAATGGAAAGGTGCTGAAGCTGAACATACTGAGTATTTAAAATCAAATCCGAAATGGTGGAATGACACAACGTTTTTGGAGGAAAAAGCTTCACCTATAATTCCTATCGAAACGCCGAAAACTTTATTAGTAAAAGCACTTGTTCAATTTTGGGAAGATTCAACAATTAATGGTGTTGAAGATACCAATGATGGTGCAAATGTCCCATGTAAAGACGGTGAAATTTGGAGCCCAAAAATCAATATTGAATCTGGAATTATTGAAAATTGGGAAATCGGAAAAACAGCAAAAATTCACTACAAAGTTTCTAATTGCTGCAGTTGGGAATTATTAGACGCAAATGGCAATGTCATCAAATCTCAAGATGGCTATGTGCCTAGAACCCTTTCCCCTGCTGATTATGGTTTTGGCGACTACATAATTATGAATATTGATGAAAATGGTCAGATCGAAAACTGGGAATTCAATTCAAAAGATTTTGAGGTAACAGTATGAATATTGGAACTTTTTCTAATGAAATACAGTCATGGATTGCTGTTAATTCATTTGCTGCTGAAGATGCACATCCTAATTCACCAATTATTGATGCAAATGAGCTTGCGGATTTTATTAGTAGTCTTGTTTCTAAGCATCATGATGAAGCCAATATATCTAATTTGAGTCCAGATACAAATAAGCTAATTGATAACTTTGCACATCAAATGAAAGTTAAATTAGTCAAAGCCCAAGAAAAATATGGGTTCAAAGACGACTGGAAAAATTCAGATTGGGAAACTAAATGCCGGGTGGACTTGTACCAACATCTAAATAAAGGTGATCCAATTGATGTCGCTAACTATTGTGCATTTTCAAATTACCATGGTTGGTCTACTAAATTTGAAAATTCAGCATATTCGCTTATGCCTAGAGAACCAAACGCAGAAATGATGGTTAAAGCTCTTGAAGCCATCAAATCTGAGATTGGTAAAGAACATATAGATGTCAAAATTATCCATGCTTGGAGCGAAATGTTTGCTGCATTTAATGGAATTATTAAACCTCAAATAAACCTTGGTATCACCCTCACTTGTGAAGCATTACTTGAAGCATTTCAATTTGGTGCACCAGATTACGACAATGAAGATTCTACTGCTGATATTCAAAATCAACTTTCCACTGAAATGACAATTGTCTGGTGGGAAAATGGTCATAGTGGTAATGGATACTATGCTTATTACACTGAATACCCAGAAGAAGGTTCAATTAAATTGGGTGGTAATGATGAGTAATTTATTAGGCAAAATCGAATTAATTATTCGTGATATTTGTGAACTTTCAGATAGATCAAGCCCTGAAGAATACCCTGATCATTTGCTTGTTCTACCAGATGAACTAGAAATGTTTATTAGTCAACGTTTGGCTGAATGTTTCCCAAATATTTTAGAAGCAGCTACAGAAATCTGGTGTGACAATGGCATGATTAATCGTCATGAGCCATACGGTGTAAAAGTTGAATTATTAAATCAATGGTTGATGACTTTAGACAGCAATGAATTAATGTTGGCTGAAACAGAGCTGTCTAAATTAAGCGAAGATGATCTTCATACTCTATGCTGCGGTGAAGAAACAGAACAAGAGCGCATTGGTTCGCCATTCATCAATGAATTTCTAAATAGAATTTTTGATGAAGAATATGAGCCAAAACCGAACTTGGAGGATTCTTAAATGGGGAAATTAATATTAACAATATTGGTATTACTAGGAATCTTTGGCTTAGCTTGCATATTTTGCTTTGTTTTAAACCTATTGACTTGGCTAATAGGTGGCATGGCTACTTTAATTATCATTTTGCTTGCTGCTGGAGTTTTTATTTATCAAGTTGTTTTGCCTGAAATGAAAGAGGATACGGAGGGAATTTAAATGAAAATTGTTGATAAACAAGCTGAGATTGATAAATTCAAAGCCGCAGATAATGATGAAGAATTTTCACCAGAATCACTTGAGGCAATACTAGGCGTTTCAAAATCGTGGTTACAGAAAATGCGTTCTGAAGGTGGTGGTATCCCATTTTCTAAAGTGCATTACAGAAAAATAATTTATAAAAAATCTGATGTGTTGGCTTATATTGAGCGAAAGCGCGTTAAATCAACTTCACAAATGGCGGTTTAACCGCCTTTTTTTTTGTAAAAATTTAGTAGGCAAACAATAGGCTAAAAGCAGAGAAAAATAGGCAAATTTCGAGAAATAGGCAGATAGTAGGCAAGTAGAATATATTATCGTATCGCTGAATATTCTTTAATATTGTTTCAGATATTATCAATAGAATACAACAACTTAAATTACATTTTCATGTGCTTAAATATGCTTTAATATCGTTTCATATTGCATAAAATGAGTTTCTCCCCGAGAACTCATCGGGTTCAGGGTAACGACCATGCAGCGGCATCTCTGGAGCAATTTTTTAATTATAAAAACAATAATTTAAATAAAATTGTTTTCTAAATTTTTTGAATTTATCTAGTTCTAGCTCAAAGGTTTATCGCATTTTAGAGTGAAGCTCTTTCAGGTATTATGTCTTTCAAATTTCAGTTAAATTCATATCATCAATCTTTTGACATTGCAATCTGCAAGGGAGAAATGCGGTAATTACTAATTACATAGGCATTAATTCCTCACTAACATCATTTGTTGTAACAAACTCATTTATAATTCTTATAACCAACTCTATATCTCTAGTAATTGTGGCTTCTGTACATATGAACTGATCAACTTCACGCGTTTTATTATCTGATAAGCTAACTTTGGGATTAATGTATTCTCTACACCCCCACTCTGAGCGACCATCTATAAGCTGAAAATAGAAATATCCTTTTTCAACATATATATCTAATTTTTCAATATCCTTACGATCACTATAAACACCTAGATGCCCATTTCCTGTGCTAATTTGCTGTACATAGTGGCTCACGTCATGTGTAGAGGGATTATTAATACTACTTAGAAAAATTTCTTGCGAATTTTTTACGAAACGGCCTGCAATAGTAATCATATATAAGAACCCTTTATAAAGAGCAATAATGCAAAGAAATTTCTATTTTGCAATATTTTAAAGATTAACTTTAAATTCTGCATAAGAGTAAGGAATTTGTTGAAAGAATTCTATAATTCCAACTTTTCTACTTTATTCATTTCTAGCTAGAATAATAAACCTCAGGATGATAAACATAAGAAATATTATTACAAAAAAACTCCACTATTGTTGATCTATATTTCGAAAAGTGGAAATACCAAGCTTATCAACTAATCCAGATATTTCCATGATTCTCTTTTTCTATGATGCGAGAGCCTTTAAAAATTATTCATCTTTCAAAGCACATTCATAATTACTTGGATCTTGTGAACAACGAACCTGTTTCAGCAACTTCATCATATCTTTATCGTAAAAACCTTCTTTGGTCATTTGCACTCGCGCTTCGCGCATTAATCGAACATAACCAGGTTTATCACTTTCGTTAAGGTTAAGCCAAAATTTATCTGGAATTTTGGCTTCAATTTTATCTACAAATTCAAATGCTGGGTTCAACTGTTTTGAGATAACTTCACGCGCAATAGAACCCATTCCTGCTGGAAACTTATTGCGATGCATAATTAACGTTCCAGTGACTTGAATGACTGGGAACTTGATAATTCCGCCAACAGCTTTGCCCGATTTATCTGTCATCCCTTTTTGTAACTCAAGCGGTTCAAATAAAATAGCTGGGCCTGCCATGATATCAACTTCTTTATTATTAAACTTCCCACCGACAGTCACCAAATCAACTGAGACAGGTTGCGCACCCACATTTTGTACCAATTTCTTTTGAGTTTCATCAAATTGGAAAACCGCAACTTTCTTACCTGCTGCTTTGGCTAAAGTATTAATATTACGATCCGTCACCATGATATAGGCTGCACCTAACGGTACAACACCCACAACTTCATAGTCTTTATTCACCATTTTTTCATCAAATTTTGGATTAGCTAGAACTTGAATCACTGAACTTAATTGTTTATAGGTTTGTAGTGCCCCAATTGCATCAATACTTCCTACAAATTTATTAAATTGTTTTGCACGTAGATTACTAATCCCCGCACCATCACAGCGTTTACTACGGAAATCTTCAGTTAATACCGCTTCATTGGTATAAACTTTTAAATTAACCAAAGTAGACGCTGATTTTTTAAGTTTTGGATAATCAAAATCTAATTTGAACTGTAAATGAGATGGTCGTGTCACATTCATATTGACACCAAACTGCTTGGCTACACGTACCATACGTGGAATTTCAGTGATGTAACTTGTAGCCTGTTCAAAAGCCTCACTATGCTCTCCATTAGGAGAGAACACACATAAAGTGACTTGATTTGGAATTTGTTGCCACGTTTTAGGATCGTTAAGTAGCTGTTTAATCTTATTTTGTGAATGTGAAGAAAGTGTTAAATCCAGTTTACCTTCAGGTGCTGCATGACACGCATTCGTCAATAATAATGATGATACGATAATACTTGAAGTAAAAAGTGATTTTACAACACGACTAAGTTTATTGTTTTGCATCTTCAGTTCCATCCTTAGCTATTTCCCAATAGTTTTCATTCAAATTAAGGATAAAATAGAGAAATAGAATTGACTGCATTCATTTTGATGATGTCAGTTGGGTCAAAATAAAGCCTCCACTCTCAACTTATGAGAATAGAGGCTTTATTTTTCTAAAAATCAATTATGATTTATTCAAACGTAAAGCATTCACCACAACAGAAAGCGAGCTTAATGACATTGCTACAGCAGCGAACATTGGTGTGAGCAATAATCCTGTCAGTGGATAAAATAAACCTGCTGCAACAGGAACACCTAATCCATTATAAACAAAAGAGAATGCAAGATTTTGCTTCATATTTCTCACCCCTAATTTTGCCATATGAACTGCTTGCGCAACCCCTTGAATGTCCCCTTTAACTAAAGTCACTTGCGCTGTTTGCTTGGCAATATCTGTTCCTGTTCCCATCGCAATACCAACATTCGCCTGTGCCAGTGCTGGTGCATCATTGATACCGTCCCCAGCCATTGCCACAATTTTTCCCTGAGCTTGTGCTTGTTTCACAATTTCAAGTTTTTGCTTAGGATCAAGATTGCCATAGACTGTTTTAATACCTAAAACATCTGCAACCATATTTGCATTTTTCTGATGATCACCCGTTGCCATAATTACTTCAATTCCATCCGCATGCAGTTGATCAATCACAGCTTTGGCATTTTGCTTAATTGCGTCATGAATTGAAATATAAGCAATTACCTCTTGTTCCGACATAAGGAAACTAATCACATCACCTTGCGCACGCTTTTGATCGAGTGCTTGGACTAAATCATCACTTAATGTTAAAGCTAACTGTTCAATAAGCTTCTGACTACCAATATACAAGGTCTGATTATCAATATTTCCTTTTACGCCAAAGCCTGCTACATCCTCGAAATCAGAGACATTGAGCAACTGATTTGCTTCAACCAGTTTGGTTAAGGTCTGCGCAATTGGATGCGTCGAATATTGTTCAATCGATGCAATCCATAACTCAATTTGTGTCTGGCTATACGCTTCAGATAAAGACCAAATCTCTTTTAAACTTGGCTTACCCTCGGTCAATGTTCCTGTTTTATCAATAATCAAAGTATTTACTTTGCTTAAAGCTTCAATCGCTTCAGCATCTTTAAACAACACGCCTTTTTGAGCTGCTCGACCCGTGGTTGCCATCACTGACATCGGTGTTGCCAAGCCAAGAGCACATGGACAAGCAATAATCAAAACAGCGACTGCACACATTAAGGCTAAATCAAACTGTGCTTTCCCAAATACCATCCACGCAATAAAAGTCAGCACACTGATACTGAGTACGGCGATCACAAAATATTTTGCAACCACATCTGCAATTCGTTGCAACGGTGCTTTGGAGCGTTGTGCATCAGCAACAGTTTGGATCATTTTGGCTAATGTTGTGTTCGTACCTACAGCAGTTGTTTGGATTCGCATAGCACCTTGTTGATTAATTGTCCCGCCAATGACTAGATCATCTTTTTCCTTTTTCACAGGAACAGGCTCACCTGTCATCATTGATTCATCAACATAGGTCTTTCCATCAATCACTACACCATCAAGTGGAATTTGTTCACCCGATGATATTTGCAAAATATCACCTTGTTTGACCATCACTATATCCACTTCAACAACTTGATCATGCTGTACAAGTTTCGCTTTAGCAGGTTGTAAACGTAGTAAAGCTTTTAATGAATTTGCTGTTTGTGAACGTGCTTTTAGTTCTAAAACTTGCCCCAGTAAGCTCAATGAAACAATCATACATGCTGCTTCAAAATACACAGCAACACCATGCCCTGTTTTCGCTTCAATAGGGATTAATGATGGAAAAATCGTGGCAATAACACTATAAATAAATGCTGCAAGTACCCCAACACCAATCAAACTCCACATATTCAGATGTCCTGTTTTATAGGACACCCAGCAACGTTGTAAAATGGGATAACCCGCCCATAGCACAACAGGCAAACTTAAAAGAAGTTCAATCCACGGCTGAACATGTGGCGAAATAAAGGCATGAATATGTGAACCCATAGCCAAGATCATTACCAACAAACTCAAAGGTAATGTAGCCCAAAAACGTCGACTAAAATCTACTAGCTCAGGATTTGGTCCATCATCCAAAGTGGGTTGCATCGGCTCAAGTGCCATCCCACAAATTGGGCAAGTTCCTGGCCCTTTTTGTACAATTTCAGGATCCATTGGACAGGTATAATCCATATCCATTGCCCCATCAGGTACAGGACGCTGATCGACTGGAATTAGATAAAATTCAGGATCATTTTTAAATTTATCCAAACAAGATGGATTACAGAAATAATAGGTTTTACCTCGATAATCTGTTTTTAAATCTGTCGTGATTTTGACTGACATACCACAAACAGGATCAATCGCTGTATCAACTAAATTACTTTCACTTGAATGATTATGCTTTCCACCACAACAAGAAGAAGATTTTTTAGCTTCATCTTGAATAGATGCTACTTCTGGTTTAGGGCCACAACATGAACTTAGTTTTTGCTTCGTTGGCTTAGGCTTACAACAAGATGAAGTTTGAGCTAATTCAATAGGCTGCTCTGATTCACTTTCACAACATGAACCCGCTTTTTGTTGAGGCTGATTAGCACAGCAAGATGATGTTAATTTTAGATCTTGATCTGATTTTAAATAATTTTCAGGCTTTGAGCTAAATTTCTGTTGGCAACCTGCTGAACAGAATAAATAGCGGATACCTAGGTAATCAAAATAGTGCTGCGAGTTTTCAGCGACTGTCATACCGCAAACTGGATCAATATATTCGTACACAAGCGGTACATCATTTTTAGAACAGCATGAAGATGGTTGTTGAGTCATGACGACACCTATCTTTTCTTTCTCGATAGGACTAGGATAAAGTCTGTACCTAGGTACAGAGTCAAGTGCTTTTTCACTATCCCAACAAAGGTATGAGAAAATGAACCTTACAATCGGAAAATTAGCAAAATCCTGTCACGTTAATGTCGAAACCATTCGTTATTATCAACGTATAGGCTTAATGCGAATACCTGAAAGCACTCAAAGTTACCGATATTACAATCAGCAGGACTTAGAGACCTTGAGCTTTATTCAGAAAGCGAAGGATGCTGGATTACAACTGAATGAAATTAAAGAATTGCTCACACTGAATTTAGAAGATCGCATCAAAGTCAGACATGTCATTGAACAACGATTGAGCAAGATCGATGAAAGAATTCAGGAACTTGTGGGTCTTAAGCAAAGACTTTCCACATGGTTAGATGAGTGTAAAACGACAGAAAATGAATGTTGCCCAATATTGATGGAACTCAAACAATAAGTTCCATCAATAAATCTAGACAATTGATCAATAGTAATCAAAAAAGTACATAACATTAAATAAATGACCAAATCACATTTTCATCCTTTTGTTTTAATAAGAAACTGGTTTGGTAATCATCAGCGACGATGAGATGCTGATTAGAGACCATCATTACTTTCAACAGCGTATCGTTATGATAAATCAAATCATTTTTACCTTCTTTGGTTAAGATAAGCATTTGATCTAAGACAATTACTTTTTTTGAATCAAACATACTTTTTCCCTCTAAACCTTACCCTATGGTCTTTTAAATATTTTTATAAAGTGACACAGTGAATATCGTAACGAATGAAATAAAATACCCCGCTCATTCATAGCGCTAAAATATTCCTTTTAATTGTTTAAATATGTGAAATAACAAAGTATTTGCGATTTTCACGGCAAGATTATAGAGCACTTTTTACGCGATTTGTGATATTTTTGTCATATAAAACCAAAATTTGTTATTTTATTCTTATTTTTGACAGCATAGTAATTAAGTCTAATGCTACAGCTGTGTGATTACTTTGAGTTGTCAGAATCTATAACTGATCAATAGCATTAGAACTTCAATTTATTTAGATACTTAAGCACACTTAAATCCAGTATGATTCTCGAGGCTTTGTTATATTTTGAATACGATGAATAGTGATTTACATGTACTCAGAAAAGATATTCGTTTAAAAAGAAAACGAGTGAATCGCTTTGAACATAAAAAAAGTGAGCAAGACGCTTTAAATCGCCTCAGATCAATACCTCAATTCAAATTTGCAAAAAGCGTTGGATTATATCTTCATGCTTTTGGCGAAGTGCACACTCACAAACTCATTCAACTTTGTTTTAAACAAAAAAAACTCGTTTACCTACCCATGATTTGCACGATGAATCAAGAACTTGTATGGGTAAAAATAAGCTCTAAGCAATACTCAAATCAACGTTTTTCCCATCACCCACTCGGGATGAAAGAACCCATGGCAAGTCGCGGGCATCATATTTCCATTTTGGATATTTTAATTATGCCTTTACTTGCCTGTGATCACTTAGGGACACGAATTGGCATGGGAGGTGGTTTCTATGATCGTACTTTGGCAAGTGCGCCGCATCGACCTTTTCGTTTAGGTCTCGCTCATAGATTTCAATATATTGATCAAACCTTACCTAGACAAAAATGGGATCAACCGATTCATGGTTTACTAACACCTAAAAAGTTCTATATTTTCAAGCCTTAACCTTATTGTTCTAATATTTTTTAGAAAAAAACCGACCAATTTAGTCTTTTTTTAATATTTTCTAAGTAAAAACCCTTGTAATTTTTGAAATGCACATCACTATAAAAAACATGGCAACACCGTTGTCACTCATTAGGAGTGCCCATGTCTGAATATATTTTAAATAATGAATCAAGCTTAGAGCCACAGGTTCCAAGTGTATTACCACTATTAGCATTACGTGATGTTGTGGTCTATCCACACATGCAAATTGCGCTATTTGTGGGTCGTGAAAAATCGATCAATGCAGTGGATGTGGCTCGTAACGGTGACAATTTAGTATTTGTAGTTGCGCAAAAAGATTCGCTTACAGAAGAAATTGATCACGATAACCTCTATCAATATGGAACTGTGGCTAAAATCGTACAAGTCGTAAATCATGAAAATGATGAAAACTGCATTAAAGTACTGATTGAAGGTCTGCATCGTTCTAAATTAGAGCGGATTATTGATGGTGAAGAATACTTGACTGCTGAGCACAGCCTCAGTCCAATTACATTACCATTGGATGAGGAAGCTCAAGCAACTCGCTTAAACGAATTGCGTACCCTATTCGCTCAATATGCTGAAGCGAAATTACGCAATGCACGCGAGCTTGTTGCAGCAGCAAATAAAATCGAAGACTTATTACAATTAATGTTCTTTGTTGCAACTCGTGTACCTTTAAATATCGAAGTGAAACAAAAGTTTTTAGAGCACGACGAGTTTGAAGCGCATTTGCAAGAGTTGATGAGCTACTTGATGAATCAATCTGCTGAACAGCAAATTGAACAAACGTTGCATGACAGTGTTAAACGTCAGATGGAAAAGAATCAACGAGAATACTTTCTAAATGAAAAAATGAAAGTTATTCAACGTGAACTTTCTGATATGAACGGCGGTGCTGAAGATGACGTTGCGGAAATTGAAAAACGTCTTGCTGAAGCAGATTTGCCTGAACATGTACGCAAAAAAGCTGAAGCTGAGTTTCGCAAACTAAAAGCAATGCAACCTGCATCAAGCGAAGCTGCCGTTGTTCGTAACTATTTAGAAGTCATTTTAGATACACCTTGGAATAAGGCGAGCAAAGTCAGCATTAACTTAGCGAAAGCACAAGAGATTCTTGATGAAGATCACTACGGCTTAGATGACGTCAAAGATCGTATTGTTGAATATCTTGCAGTGCAATCTCGTGTGAAAAAACTCCGTGGTCCTATTCTTTGTCTAGTTGGTCCTCCAGGTGTGGGTAAAACATCACTTGGTGAATCTGTTGCCAAAGCAACAGGTCGTGAGTTTGTTCGCATGGCGCTTGGTGGTGTACGCGATGAAGCTGAAATCCGTGGTCACCGTCGTACTTATATTGGTGCGATGCCGGGTAAAATTGTACAGTCTTTAACAAAAGTTGGCGTGAAGAACCCTCTGTTCTTACTCGACGAAATTGACAAGATGGCACAAGACTACCGTGGCGATCCTGCATCAGCATTGCTTGAAGTACTTGATCCATCACAAAACAGTAAGTTCAACGATCATTATTTAGATCTCGATCTTGATCTTTCAGAAGTCATGTTCATCTGTACTGCGAACAGCATGAATATTCCTGAAGCCTTGCTGGATCGTATGGAAGTCATTCGTCTTCCGGGTTATACAGAAGATGAAAAAGTGAATATTGCTGAACGTTACCTTGTTCCAAAAGCAATTAAGAACAATGGTCTACGTACAAAAGAATTGACTGTTCACGAAGAAGCAATCCGTGACATCGTACAACGTTATACACGTGAAGCGGGTGTCCGTAGCCTAGAGCGTGAAGTGTCTAAAATTGCACGTAAAGTGGTGAAAGAAGCTGTTAGCAAGAAGTCTAAAAACTTACAAGTTGATGTCACTTCTGCCAATCTTCCTGAATACCTAGGTCCGCACAAATTTGACTTTGGTATGGCTGAAGATGAAGCACAAGTCGGTCGTGTAAATGGTTTAGCTTGGACTTCGGTAGGTGGTGAATTGCTTACTATTGAAGTTGCAGCCGTGAAAGGTAAAGGTAAATTTATTACAACGGGTTCACTCGGTGATGTGATGAAAGAATCGATTACTGCTGCAATGACTGTGGTTCGTACTCGTGCTGATGAATTAGGTATTGAAGCTTCACGTTTTGATGAAACTGATGTTCACGTTCACTTACCTGAAGGTGCAACGCCAAAAGATGGTCCATCTGCTGGTCTAGCTCTCACAACTGCGCTTGTATCAGCATTTACAGGTATTGCGATTCGTCCAGACATTGCGATGACAGGTGAAACGAGTCTAGGTGGTCGTGCGATGCGTATTGGTGGTCTAAAAGAAAAACTTCTTGCAGCTCACCGTGGTGGAATTAAATTAGTTTTTATTCCGCAAGATAACGTTCGTGACTTAGCCGAGATTCCGGACAATGTAAAAGAAGGCTTAGAAATCAAAGCTGTAAAAAGTATTGATGAGATCTTACCTTTAGCATTGACGGATACGCCGAAGCCTTTACCTAAAACACCTATTGTTAAACCAGTAGAAGAAGCAAAGGCTGCGCGTCATTAAACAAGTAAGTAGATGAAAATTAAAGAGAGCTTCGGCTCTCTTTTTTTGTTACATAATTTGATTGAAAAACAACCAATATATTGCATAATAAAATAGAGTCGATAAAAATAAAGATGAAGCTTGACTCAGTGAACCCATTTTTTAGTGTCATCCGAACTCCAGACTGATGACACTTTGATCGCAGCTCAAACGCAATTTTGAGCTGCGTTTTTTATGCAACATAATCAATAAATACACTTTCAGCAGCTATTCCCTTTCATGCTGATCACTATCCATAAAGAACACCGTTTATAATAGGTGTAATTTCTCGATCTATTTATTCTATGAAAATTCGTATTCTGACTATTGGTCAAAAAATGCCTGCTTGGGTGCTCACTGGATTTGAAGACTATTTCAAACGCATTCAACCTTTTGTACAAACTCAAGTAATTGAACTCCCGATGGCAAAACGAGGCAAAAATGATTCCGAAGCAGATATTTTAAAATATTGTCAAATTGAAGGTGATAGTATTTTAAATGCACTTAAACCCAATGAAACATTAATTGCCTTAGAAGTTGGTGGTCGAGAACTCAGTACAGAAAAACTAGCAGATACCATGAAACAATGGATGCTTGAAGGCAATGATATTGCTCTTGCGATTGGGGGTCCTGACGGACATTCAGATGCAGTGCGTAAAGCAGCAGCTTGGCATTGGTCTCTTTCTAAATTGACCATGCCACATCCAATGGTTCGTATTCTACTGATTGAACAACTTTATAGAGCGATGAGTATCAATCATAATCATCCTTATCATCGCGCTTAAAATTGTTCTGATTATAGAACAATCTGTTGATATTTAATGGCTGTCATTGTTCCCATGAATTTGTCACGATAATGATGTATTTCTAATCAGGTGCTTATCTATGAATTTCCAGACTTTACCCGGATTATTTATTTCTCATGGTTCTCCCATGCTCGCACTTGATCCTGAACAAGTAGGTCCTGCATTGCATCGTTTAAGCAATAATTTACCAAAACCTCAAGCAATTATTGTGATGTCTGCTCATTGGGAAAGCCAAGCGCTAGAAGTGAGTACTTCAACTCGAGCTCAAACGTGGCATGATTTTCGTGGCTTCCCCCCTGAACTTTATGAGATCCGTTATCCTGCTGCGGGCGCTCCAAAACTTGCTGAGGAAATACTGACTCTATTTGCAGAAGCAGATATTCCTGCACATGCAAATAGCACGCGACCACGAGATCACGGTGTATGGATGCCTTTATTGCATATGTATCCAGAAGCCGATATTCCTGTGATTGAAATTTCCTTACCCATCGAAATGAATGCTGAGCAAATTTACAAAATCGGGCAAGTTTTAGCACCTTTACGTGAACAACAAATTTTATTAATTGGTTCTGGTAGCATTACCCATAATCTCTCTGAACTTTCATGGCATGCAGATGCTGAAGTTCCAATATGGGCAAGCACATTTCGAAATAGTGTAGTTAGTAAACTGAACCATCAAGATTATGATGCTGTACTTGACTGGCCATCTTTACCCTACGTGCAACGAAATCATCCTACCCTTGAACATTTTGCACCATTATTCTTTGCAATGGGAACAGGTCATCGTTTTAGTATCGTGCATAGTAGTTTTTCAATGGGATCATTAGGTATGGATATTTATCGTTTTGATTAAAAACCAAGCATCATATTTTTCAAATGGCTTACTTATATTTGAGTAAGTCATTTTCCAAATTAATTTTCTTAAAATTTACAAATAGATACATTTAACGAACTTAATCCATAAACTGATTACATTTTATTTTTTTAAGAATACTTTAAGCTTATGACTGTTATTTATTTACTGTTGTTTGACTATGAAAATTAAATATTTAGTTCTTGCCTTATTACCGCTCTCTTTGATGGCGTGCCAAACTGTACAAAATGTAACTGATAATGTTATTTCTCAAATTAATACAACTGCAGCAAAAAACTTAACTGAATATAATTGGACTTATCAAGGTTCAAAAGCATCAAAACCTTTAGTTTTATCTTTCGATGATAATCAACGATTATCTATTCAAACTGGTTGTAATAATCAAGGTGGGACTTGGAAAGTTGAAGGTAACACCATTGTAACCTCACCACTGGCATCAACAATGATGGCGTGTGCGGATGATTTAATGCAACAAGAACGCTTATCTGCTGATATTTTTAGTGAGAAAAAAGTTCCTTTCTCACTCAGTACCCAAAATGATCAAGCAATCTTGACGGTAACTGATAGTAAAGGACAAAAACATGTATTTACAGGAAGCAAAATCGTGAATACGAGTGTGTTAACAAACTATACTTGGTCATATCAACCTACTGATACAAAAAAACCAATCGTATTAAGTTTCTTAGCTAATGATCGTTTATCTGTAGACACTGGTTGTAACCGCTTAAATACCTCATGGAAAATTGAAAATGGTTCAATTGTTACAGGTAACGGCGCTTCAACAATGATGGCATGTGAACCAGCGCTGATGAAACAAGAGCAATTTGCAGGTACACTTTTACAAAAACGTAAAGTTCCATTTGAAATCAATGCAACAAATTTAGACCAGCCAAGCTTAACTTTAAGCGATGCAACCGGTCAAAAATATACATTCCTTGGTAAAATGACAGCTGAAGCAAAATACCAGTCTGAAGGTAAAATCGTTTTCCTCGAAATTTCACCACAAACTAAATCATGTACTGGTGTAGCACCGCAAACTTGTATGCAAGTTCGTGAAATTAAATATGACGATAAAGGCATCAAAACATACGCTGATAAAAATTGGTCACTTTACTATGGTCAAATCGAAGGTTTTGAACATAATCCAAACCAACGTGTGATCGTTCGAGTTAAACGTTTCGACATTAAAAACCCTGCTGCCGATCAATCAAGTATTGCAGATGTATTAGATATGGTGGTTGAACAAGAAATTGTGAAAAAACCATAATTTTAGTCAGCTAAATAAAAAATCCGATGTTTCAACATCGGATTTTTTTATGGAAATCCCCTCTTTATTAAAGCGGGAGTTTAGGAGACCCTTAATAAATACCCTGCGCGAGAATGGCATCTGCTACTTTGACAAAACCAGCAATATTCGCACCATCAACATAATTGACAGTACCATCTTCTTTGGTCCCATATTTTAAGCAATTGGCATGAATATCTTTCATGATGGCATGTAAGCGTTCATCGACTTCACCATGTGTCCAACCGAAACGTAACGCATTTTGAGACATCTCAAGACCAGAAGTTGCAACTCCGCCTGCATTTGATGCTTTACCTGGTGCATACAAAATCTTAGCTGCGATAAATTGTTCAACTGCGTCCAAAGTAGATGGCATGTTGGCTCCTTCTGCAACACACATCACACCATTTTCTAGTAATAATTTTGCATCTTCTGCACCTAGCTCATTTTGAGTGGCACAAGGTAATGCGATATCAACAGGAATATGCCAAGGGGTTTTACCCTCAAAATATTCAAAACCATGCTTCGATGCAAACTCTGAAATACGTCCACGCTTGATATTTTTCAGCTCCATCACTTCGGCAAGTAATGCATCAGTGAAACCATTTTTTACAAAAACAGTGCCATTCGAATCTGACAGACTCACCACTTTTGCACCTAAAAACATAGCTTTTTCAGCAGCAAATTGCGCTACATTCCCCGAACCCGAAATCGAAACCGTTTTTCCTGCAAAGCTATCACCACGAGTTTTCAGCATTTCTTCAGCAAAATAAACAGTGCCATAACCAGTCGCTTCTGGACGCATTAAACTTCCGCCAAAAGAAATACCTTTGCCTGTAAAAACACAAGCCGTATCATTACTCAGCTTTTTCATCATCCCCGCCATGAAGCCTACTTCACGACCACCAACCCCAATATCACCTGCTGGAATATCGGTATTTGATCCTAAATGACGATATAACTCCAACATTAACGCTTGGCAAAAACGCATAATTTCAGCTTCTGACTTTCCTTTTGGATCAAAGTCTGAACCACCTTTACCACCACCCATAGGGAGAGTCGTTAATGCATTTTTAAAAGTTTGCTCAAAACCCAAAAATTTTAAAATCGATAAATTTACTGAAGGATGAAAACGCATGCCACCTTTAAATGGCCCAATCGCTGAATTAAATTGAATCCGAAAAGCTCGATTCACATGAGTTTGACCTTGGTCATCCATCCACGATACACGAAACTGAATAACACGTTCAGGCTCAACCAAACGCTCTAACAAACCGTATTGAGCATATTTAGGATTTTTCTGTATAAAAGGCCATAAACTCGTCATGACCTCTTCTACTGCTTGTAAAAACTCAGGTTGATATGGATCTCTAGCTTTAACATACTCCAAGAAATCATTTAAGCTATCGTATTTCAACTCTCACCCCCAGATAGTGATTTAATTTAGTGCAAAAAATGCACCAAAATAGAATATTAAACACATTTAATACCCTTTCTGATCAACTCTCAACCCAATCTTCATAAATAATATTTTTTATTATTTTAAATCAATATTTTAAATTTAAAAATATTCGTTATTTTTATAATAAATATTCAAAAAAAAGCTTAAATCAGCGTTTAACTTAGTAATAAGACATCAGAAATAATTCAAAATACAAAATTTAGCACCAAAATAAAACAATGTTGGCACCATAAAATCGCAAAAAAGTCTATCAAAGTAGATTTAAACAACGATTTCCGCCGATTAAACTATTCTTTGCTATAATAGCGATACTGTTTTTATCCTATCTTCTTTCATGTCAGTTTCAGCACAACAACTCTCTCTTATCGTTCAAGTAGACCAACTTTTACCACAAACGCAATGTGGTTTATGTGGACATCGTGATGGTTGTTTACCTTATGCAAAGTCGATCGTGGAAGGTGAAGATGCAAACAAATGCGTTCCAGGTGGACAACCCGTTGCAGACGCACTTGCGACATTATTAAAAAGACCAACAATGATTGCGGAACCGAGTGTTTG